>CADBMD010000041.1 GCA_902795735.1 uncultured Bacteroidia bacterium | reverse complement strand
TTGGCTTCCTTGGTGGTGTAGCAGATAAGCTTGTGGGAGTCAGAGGCTACTAAAGTCGTTGAATCGGTGTCGAAATCGAAGAATATGCCGTTCATTGCCGGGCGGATCTCGTCGTCGGCAGTTGCATAGATGGTGCTGTTGATTCCTTCGATGAGGCTGTCTGCAGGGAATTCAACTTTCTCGGCATCTTCCGAAGCTCCTTTGATCTCAGGGTAGTCTTCGGCAGGGAAGAAAGGAAGGACGGAATTACCGCTCGTCCAGGTGCATTCTATCGCACTGTCGCTGGAAGTCCTGATAGAAAGCGGCTGGTCGGGAAGTTCCTTGAGAAGGTCTATGATGTGTCTTGCCGGCACGGCGATCCTGCCTTCTTCTTCGGTGGTGTCCACTTCGATTTCTGTCCTCAGCGTGAGTTCTGAATCGGAAGCGGTCACCTCCAGGATGTTCCCCTTGAGATCGAAGAGGAAATTCTCCAGGATCGGGAGGGCGGATTTGGCGGGAACCGCCTTTGAAATGTTCATCAAGCCTTTCAGAAGCTCGGAACTTGAAACATTGAATTTCATATCTCTGTCGTTTAAATATTCATGATGTCAGGCTGGCTTTCAAGACAGCCTCTTCTTACAAAGATAATAAGATTCCACGAATATTTCTTAATTCCGAGTTAATTCTATGGCATCTTATTTGAAAAATCGAATTCTCGGAAAATTATAAACGAAAACAATATGTCAGAAATGAAAAAAGGAATTATCACAGTGCTGCTGTCGGTCCTGCTCAGCATGCTGGCAGCCTACGGTGTCCTTAAAGCGGCAACCGTCAACAATTCGGACAAAGTGGCAAGTCCAACCGTGGATCAGGTCACAAAGACTGTCAATCTGGCGCAATCTGACTATCCTGACCTCACTTATGCGGCCGAATCAGCGGTCGAAGCAGTCGTCTATGTCGAAGTGACTGCAACCCAGCAATATCAGATGGATGATCCGTTCTTCCGCTTTTTCTTCGGCGAAAGCATGCCTCAGTCAAGGCAGATCCAGGGAAGCGGTTCCGGTGTCATAATCCGTCCTGACGGCTACATCGTCACCAACAACCACGTCGTGGCCAATGCGACCAAGATCCAGGTAACCCTCAACAACAACAAGACTTACGATGCGACCATCATCGGAACCGACCCGGCTACCGATGTGGCCCTCATAAAGATTGATGCAGAAGGCCTAGCGACCATTCCTTTCGGAGATTCCGACCAGCTCAGGCTTGGAGAATGGGTCCTTGCCGTAGGAAGTCCTATGGGCTACCAGCTCAGGGGAACCATCACGGCCGGTATCGTCAGTGCCAAGGGCCGTCAGATGGGGCATGATCCGAGTGAGAAGAGCACCATCCAGATCGAGTCTTTCATCCAGACCGATGCGGCTGTCAATCCCGGCAATTCCGGCGGCGCCCTCGTCAACAAGACCGGCGAACTGGTTGGTATCAACACGGCTATCGTTTCCCAGACAGGATCCTATTCAGGATATTCATTTGCAGTCCCTTCCAACATCGTCAAGAAGATCGTCGGTGACCTTATCGATTTCGGTTCGGTCAAGAGGGCGGTCCTCGGAATCCAGATGATGGATCTTACCGACGCTCTCGCCAAGGAACTGAAATATGACTCCGTCGATGACATGACGAAAAAAATGAAACTTTCTTCGCTGGACGGCGTATATATTGGTGAGGTTGTCAAGGGCGGATCCGCCGACAAGGCAGGTGTCCAGAAGGGTGATGTCCTCGTCGCTATCGACGGCAAGACCGTGAAGAATGGTTCTGCAGTGCAGGTGAAGGTGAATTCCTTCCATCCTGGTGACAAGGCTACCCTCAAGGTTGTCCGTGACGGCAAGGAGAAGAACATAGAGGTAACGTTCCAGGGAAGCGCCACGGAGAACGGAACAGTGGTCGGCGACGGTGAGATCGCTTTCTACGGAACCACTCTGAAGGAAGCCTCCAAGGAGACTTTGGACAAGCTCGGACTCAAGAACGGTGTCCAGGTTGTTTCCGTCGGCACAGGCAAGATGCTTGAGGCAGGCGCTTCCGAGGGAATGATCATTACCTATGTCAACGACCAGCCCGTGAGCAAACCTCAGGATGTCATTGACATCGCCAAGGCAGCGAAGAGGTCAGTCTATGTCGAGGGTGTCACAGCCAACGGCAGGAAGGCATTCTTCGGCTTCGGCAAGGATTAGAACCTTCGACTGATTGGTAAGTTCCCGGCAGGACCCGATCTTGAAGGTCCTGTCGGGAATATTTTTTAATGAATATATGAGGCAATTAAAGATTACAAAGTCCATCACCAACCGCGAGAGCGCATCGTTGGACAAGTATCTCCAGGAGATCGGCCGTGAGGAACTAGTGTCTCCGGAAGAGGAAGTAGAACTTTCCCAGAGGATACGTAAAGGAGACCAGAAAGCACTTGAAAAACTTACACGGGCAAACCTGAGGTTCGTGGTTTCCGTAGCGAAGCAGTACCAGAACCAGGGGCTCAGCCTCCCGGACCTTATCAACGAGGGGAACCTCGGCCTGATCAAGGCTGCCGAGAAATTCGACGAGACCCGTGGTTTCAAGTTCATCTCCTATGCAGTGTGGTGGATCCGCCAGTCTATCCTTCAGGCTCTGGCCGAGCAGTCCAGGATCGTCAGGCTGCCTCTCAACCAGGTCGGTTCCCTCAACAAGATCAACAAGGCTCTGTCCCAGTTCGAGCAGAAGAACGAGAGGGCTCCATCCAATGAGGAACTCTCCGAGATGATAGATATTCCGCAGGACAAGATTTCAGACACCCTCAGGGTTTCGGGAAGGCATGTCTCCGTGGATGCTCCCTTCGTGGAAGGTGAAGACAACAGCCTTCTGGACGTCATCCCCAACGATGACTCTCCGATGGCAGACAGGGGACTCGTCAACGAGTCGCTCAGCACTGAGATCGAGCGGTCTCTCCAGATACTCACCTCCCGTGAACGTGAGATCATCAAGAGTTTCTTCGGCATCGGGTGCCAGGAGATGACCCTTGAGGAAATAGGGGAGAGGCTTGACCTCACCAGGGAGCGCGTGCGCCAGATCAAGGAAAAGGCTATCCGCAAGCTCAAGAAACCTTCAGCAAGCAAACTCCTTAAAACCTACCTCGGCTAGATGACACCTGACATGTTCATTGCCTCGAAGGCTTCAGAAGCCATCAAGGCCATCTATGGTGCTGACGTTGAGGCTTCCTCCCTGCAGGTTGGCGTAACCCGCAAGGAATTCGAAGGCGACTACACCCTGGTCGTCTTCCCTCTTTTAAAGATATCCCACAGTGCTCCAGAGAACACGGGAAAGGCGATCGGGGACTGGCTGGTTGCCAATGTCCCGGAAATCTCCGGCTTCAACTGCGTGAAGGGATTCCTGAACATTCTCTTCTCGAACCTGTATTGGAACGAATTGTTTGCCGAGATAGCTTCGGATCCTGATTTCGGACTCCTTCCTTCCACCGGGAAGAACGTGATGGTTGAATTCAGTTCTCCGAACACCAACAAGCCCCTTCATCTCGGACACATCAGGAATAATCTTCTGGGAGATTCCGTTTCGCGGCTCCTCAAGGCCAGCGGCAACAATGTCATAAAGACCACTCTGGTCAACGACCGCGGCGTGCACATCTGCAAGTCCATGCTGGCATGGCAGAAAGTAGGCGGAGGCGCCACCCCTGAATCGTCAGGAAAGAAGGGAGACCACCTCGTGGGAGACATGTACGTTGCATTCAACGACATATTCAATAAGGAAGTCGATGAACTGGTGGCGTCCGGTATGGACAAGGAGCAGGCCAAGAAGGAGGCTCCATGCCTGAAGGAAGCCCATGAGATGCTCCAGAAGTGGGAGGCGGGCGACAAAGATGTCCGTGACCTCTGGAGCCGGATGAACAAATGGGTGCTTGACGGATTCGAGCAGACATATGCCGCTCTAGGGATTTCCTTTGACAAGGTATATTACGAAAGCCAGACCTATCTCCTCGGTAAGTCGCTTGTCCAGAAGGGGCTGGATTCAGGAGTATTCACCCGTGACCCCGATGGGTCCGTATGGTGCGACCTGACCGCAGACGGCCTTGACCGCAAGCTCCTTCTTCGTTCAGACGGGACATCCGTCTACATCACGCAGGACCTTGGTACTGCCGAGAGACGTTTCGCGGAGTACAATCTTGATTCCCATGTCTATGTCGTAGGAGATGAGCAGAACTATCATTTCCAGGTACTGAAGCTCATCCTTTCCAAACTTGGATTCGAGTGGGCCCAGAACATATTCCATCTCTCCTACGGAATGGTGGAACTCCCTGAAGGAAAGATGAAATCCCGAGAGGGAACGGTCGTTGATGCAGACGATCTCATCGAGAAGATGTATCTTGAGGCCAAGGCTACCTCTGAGGAATCCGGCAAGCTCGAAGGAATCTCAGAGGAAAAGAAGGAGAAACTCTACAGGATGATAGGCCTCGGAGCTCTCAAGTACTTCATCATCAAGGTCGATCCCAAGAAGACCATGCTCTTCGATCCTAAAGAGTCCATTGATTTCAACGGTAACACAGGTCCTTTTATCCAGTACACCCATGCCAGGATCCGCTCCATATTGAGGAAGGCTACTGAAAGGGGTATCAGCTATTCGAATGCTACCATTAGCGCTGTTCCGTTCAGTGCCAAGGAAATTAGGCTGGTCAAACTTCTGGACCTCTTCCCGACCAAAGTCGCAGAAGGTGCTGCGGCATATTCACCGGCCATCATTGCCAACTATGCTTACGACCTGGCGAAGGAGTTCAACCAGTACTACCATGAGACTCCCATCCTGAAGGAAGAGGACATGTCCATGCTCCAGGTCCGCCTGGTGCTCATCGACACTTTGTCGGCGGTACTTCGCCGTGCGATGGGAATCCTCGGGATTGAACTTCCCGAGATGATGTAAGTTCATGATAATCAATGTAGCAGCAGCTATAATCCGTCTGGGTGACAAGATTTTCGCTACCCAGAGGGGGTATGGCGAATGGAAAGACTGGTGGGAATTTCCCGGCGGGAAGATTGAGGAGGGGGAGTCTCCCGAGCAAGCACTTGTCCGAGAAATACGCGAAGAGCTGGACGCGGGAATCCACATCGACAGATTCCTGCACAAGGTCGAATGGGACTACCCCAAGTTCCATCTCACGATGCATTGCTTCATGTGTTCGCTCGTGGGAGAATCCATTCATCTTAATGAGCATGAATCTGCTCGTTGGCTTGACTATGCTGCCCTACATGACGTCCGCTGGCTCCCTGCTGATGAAGGGCTCCTCCCGCTGATTTCGGCCGAGTTGCTGGGAGTTGAACCATCCCTTGCGTCATACATCGAATCCGAAGTCATTCCTCGTTATGCTGCCTTCGACAAGGCGCATCAGGAAGACCATGCGCGCAGCGTGGTGTCCCGTTCTAGCGAAATGGCTGCTTTTTATGATGTTGACAGGAATATCCTTTATGCTGCGGCAGCCTGTCATGACCTTGGGCTGGCCATTGACCGGAAAACCCATCATCTGGAGTCCGGTAAGGCAATCCGTTCCGACAAGGACCTTTCTCGATGGTTCTCTGACCCAGATATCGAAATAATTGCACAAGCTGCTGAAGATCACAGAGCGTCTTCCGGCAAGGAACCCCGCTCGATCTATGGCAAGATCGTGGCAGAAGCCGACCGTCTGATCATTCCTGAAGTTGTGATAAGACGCACGGTTCAATTCGGACTTGACCATTATCCTGAACTCTCCCGTAGAGATTCCTGGGAAAGGACCCTGAGTCACCTTAAAGAGAAGTATGGCGAAGGAGGCTACCTTAGGCTATGGATTCCGGAATCGCCAAATGCACCTAAACTCCATGAGCTGCAGGCGATGATAAAGGATGAGAAGTCTCTTAGAGTGACCTTCAACCGGATCTGGCGCGAGGAAGTCCTTGGCCCCCTGGTATGTGACCGTTTCAAGGAAGAAGAGCACTATCGTAAAGGTCATATTGCAATCATTGCCGCTGCGCCGGGGACAGATATCCTGGGTTTGCATACTCCTGAAATCAAAGCTGTGGCCAAGACGATTTCACGGAGGAATGATGTCCGCGAAATAATCTCTGACTGGGAGGAAGACAAGTTCCTATCACACGACGAGAGACTTATCTGGGGGCTGACTCTTGACTACATGAAATGCTCTGTGGACGAGAGGCTTTCATTTATCCGGCGCTTTATTCCAAGGATTGACAATTGGGCGATCTGCGACACTTTCTGTTGCAATTCGAAATGGATAAAGGCAGATGAAGCCCGTCCCCTTGTCCTCGAGTGCATTGCCAAGGGACAGCCTGAGTTTACCAGGCGGGTCGGTGTCATCCTGTTGCTAAGCCATTATCTCGGTCCAGAATGGATTGAGAGGACATTTTCTGATATTGATTCAATGTCGCTCGATGAGGGTGAACCCTATTATGTCAGGATGGGGGTAGCTTGGGTGCTGGCCACCGCACTGGCCAAGGATGCTGGAAAGACGCGATCATATCTTTCCCGCACAGACCTTCCTCAAGACATACTGCGGCTTTATGTCCGGAAGGCCCGGGAATCCAGGATTACTCGTAACCTCAATCCGCTTTCAGGAAGGCTTGTCCCTTTGCCGGAATCGGTGTAAATTTGTAGGAATATTCATAATTATCGATTGCTAATGGCTGCAAGCGACACTTCCTACATGTTCCCGACTTCCAAGAAAGAGGTCGAGGCGCTCGGATGGGACTACATCGACATCATCTTCTTCACAGGTGATGCCTTCGTCGACCATCCTTCATTCGGTACGGCATGTATCTCACGCTGGCTCCAGAAGTTCGGCTACCGGGTAGCCGTGGTTCCACAACCGAACTGGAGGGATGACCTCCGCGATTTCAAGAAACTCGGTGCTCCCAGGCTCTATTTCGCAGTGAATTCAGGAGCCATGGATTCCATGGTGAACCACTATACCGCCGGAAAGAGGCTCCGCCATGACGATGCCTACACTCCTGAAGGTAAGTTCGGCGCCCGTCCTGACTATGCGGTCAGCGTGTACACAAGGATCCTCAAAGACCTTTATCCGGAAGTTCCTGTCGTGATAGGTGGAGTGGAAGCATCGCTGCGCCGTCTTACCCATTATGACTATTGGAAAGACAAGCTTCTGCCTTCCATCCTCGACTGGTGTCCGGCGGACTATCTCTGCTACGGAATGGGGGAGAAACCGATGCTCGAACTGACAAGGGCGATAGAGGACCGCCGCAGTCAGCACCAAATCCACCAGATCCCGCAGATAGCTTTCAAGATGAGCGGGAAGTGGAAGGTCATTGATCCAGTCGTACTTCATTCCTATGAGGAGTGTCTCGCTGACAAGAAGGCTGTGGCCGAAAATTTCCACCTTATAGAGACAAATGCCAACATGATGCATGCCTCCGTGCTGATCGAGCCTGTCGGAAACGGCTATGTCCAGGTAAATCCTCCCTGTCCGCCTTCTACGACTGAAGAGATGGATTCGTTCTGGGATTTGCCTTTCACCAAAAGACCTCATCCTCGCTACAAAGGCAAGAGAATCCCGGCCTATGACATGATAAAGGACTCGATCATAACTCACCGAGGCTGTTTCGGAGGATGTAATTTCTGCACGATCGCAGCCCATCAGGGCAAGTTCATTCAGTCAAGGTCGAAGGAATCCATCCTAAAGGAGGTTCGCAAGTTGGCTGCGATGCCTGAGTTTTCAGGAAATATCTCAGACCTTGGTGCTCCTACGGCCAACATGTACGGCATGAGGGGAAAGAATCAGGCTCTATGCGAGAAATGTCGCCGGAAGTCCTGCCTTTTCCCCGCCGTGTGCCCTAATATGGATCGGTCCCATGCACGCCTGCTGGACCTTTACAAGGCCGTCGATTCCGTGCCTGGCGTCAGGCACTCTTACATAGGAAGCGGAATCCGCTATGATCTTTTCCTGGATGAGAAAGGTTTCGTTGACGAAACTTCCCGGCCTTATTTGAAAACTTTGATCCTGGACCACACTTCAGGAAGGCTGAAAGTGGCTCCTGAACACACGGAAGACAAGGTGCTTCAGTATCTTGGCAAGCCATCCTTTAAGCTTTTCGAGAGGTTGCGGCATGAGTTCGACAAGATCTGCGCTGAGAACGGACGGCGGACAGGCATTGTGCCGTATTTCATCTCTTCGCATCCGGGCTGTACGATGAAGGACATGGAGAACCTGTCCAGGCATCCCGCCTTGAAAGGAATATTCATGGACCAGGTGCAGGATTTCACGCCCACTCCGATGACTACCTCATCGGTCATGTACTACACCGGGCTGGACCCGAGGAACATGAAACCGGTCTTCGTTGAGCGGGATCCTGAGCGCAAGAGGCGCCAGAAATCATTTTTCTTTAGAAAAAAGTAGCTTCAGTGTGTTGCAATTCGGAAAAAAGTCTTAATATTGCACCGCAAACCAATAATCCTAAGCAATTAGATATGGCTCCAGATCAGAAGAGAAGACACGTAGTCAGTTACGAGAACATGTCAGATGAACTCGCGGCGATTTTCAACGAGAAGTATCCCAAGGGTTTCAGTGATTATCTTCCGGACCTTGTGAAATACACCAAGCCGGATGGAACTCCGTTCAATGCGGTGACGATTGAGACTCCTGACTCGATCTATCTCGTGAAGATCAAGGTCAAGACGGATGATGCTGAAGCACTTGAAAGATGGCTTGAGGGTGAAGAGGATGCTGAGAACGAGGAGGTGGCAGGGTCTTCTGCGGATGCGACCGGTGACGTCACCCTTCCGGATGACAACATCTCCCAGTACGGCGGGGATGATGACGGAGGAGACAACTAGGCTGCGTTGCTAGCCCCCCATAGCTACTCCATTGTCAGGCTTTACGCTTCGACATGACATAAGTTGTACGTTTCGATTTGACAGACAAGAAGTATAGACTCAATCAGTCTATGCTTCTTTTTTTTCGTTGCCCTGCCTTTGACTATATGACTTGCTCACGGTACGGCGAACTGTAAAGTCACGTTTTCGGCCGAATGTCTGCCCGATCAGTCCGTGCCAAACTGCATAGTCACGTTTCGGCCGAATATCTTCTTGCAGAGTTCTGTGGCGAACTGCAAAGTCACGTTTTCGTCAAATGTCGGCTCTGTGGGAAAAGCATGTGTTCAGGCATTGTAACAGACACCGTGATTCGCAACGATGTTTCTTTCAGATAGTTAAGTAAGGCCCATCACCTTGTTCATGGAGTCTATAAGTCTATAGGGGTTTGCGCCACCGCTTCGCGGCACCACCGTTCGTTCCGCTCGGCACTTTAAGAGGCCCTATAGACACCCCAAGGCACACACAAAACCTGAATGTACCTTCACGCAGAGTCCATCATAATGCCGTGCAAGGCTAATTTCGCGGGAAGGCTAGACAATTTCGCCTAACCTTCCCAGTAACTATGAAGCACAGTGGTTCGAAATGCTCCTAGGAGGACTCATGTTTGGTAAATTCAGGTGAGCGGTGGAACTTGGTTGACTTGGGAGGTTGAACTCGTGGGGGTAGAATGGCTTTTAGTGAAAATTGTTGTATATGATTGTAACATTCCGGAATTCTTTTCGTTTATTAGATAGAAAAGCGATTGAGCAAGGTAAATGATAAAATGACAAGGGAGGAATCCATAGCGTTCTACAAGAGGCATTCTCGGAAACTGTACAACATCAGTTTCCGGATTGTTCAGGATTCAGCCCTCGCTGAAGAAATAATGCAGGATACAATCCTGAAATACATCATGCATTTCGACAATATTCAATCTGAGAAAGACCAGGAAATC
>CADBMD010000040.1 GCA_902795735.1 uncultured Bacteroidia bacterium | reverse complement strand
TTCCTCGACCTTAAAGGTTCATTCACAAGCGGGAGCCAGGCGTTTTCCTTCATTCAGGACAACCATGTCGACCTGCTTTTCTGCGACATCCAGATGCCAGGCATGAGCGGCATGGAACTCTCCAGGATGCTGCCCGAGGACACCAGGATCATCTTTACGACCGCATTCAGCCAATATGCCATCGAAGGGTTCAAAGTCCATGCTTTGGAGTACCTCCTCAAACCATTCTCCTATCAGGACTTCCTTTCCGCCGCAAATCATGCCTTAAAAGTCATTAAAGGAAGCAGGCCCGAAAAGACTGACATAAGAAGCATATTCGTAAAATCCGATTACAAGCTGCAGCAGATCGACCTGGACAACATCACCTTCATAGAAGGGCTGAAAGACTATGTCAAAATCCACCTGGAGGACGGCTCCGACCCAGTCCTCTCCCTGATGAGGATGAAGGCTCTGGAAGACGACCTTCCCTCGGACCATTTCGTCAGGGTCCAGAAATCCTATATCGTCAACCTGCAGAAGATCGAGTCCATAGAAAGGAACCATATAATCATAGGGAAAGACAGGATTCCGATAGGAGACACCTATCAGGAAGCCCTCTTCAAGACCCTTTCAGGAAGTTCACTCCTCCCTAAATAAGCAGCTTCTCTATAACTGACGGGAAATGCTCCATCTCAAGGACATGCTCCTTGGCCGCGATGTCTTCAGGAGTATCCTCCGGAGAGACGGGGGTGCGGAACTGCGCGATGATGTCACCCCCATCGACATCCCTGGTCACCCAGTGGACGGTCATTCCGGTCTCGGTCTCGCCGGCAGCCTTGATAGCCTCGTGGACATGATGGCCATACATTCCGATACCGCCGAACTTCGGCAGCAATGCCGGATGCAGGTTGATCATCCGATGGTCATATTCATCTATGAGGAAACCTGGTATGACCAGCAGGAAGCCCGCCAGAACGATGAAATCGACTGAATATTCCTTCAGCAGGGGCAGGATCACGTCAGGATCGTTCAGCCCAGCCTTAGGAACCACCTTGACGTCGACTCCCAGCCGCCGGGCCTTGTCGATTGCGCCGACGCCTGCCTTGTTGCTGATTACCAACACGGGGCGGGCAACCTCCGAACCTTGGAAATGCTTTATTATGTTCTCGCAATTTGTGCCCCCACCGGACACGAAGATCGCCATATTCACCATACCTATTCAGTTTTATCCGATTGAGCAGGATCCTGCTTGATATGAAGGTCGCGCTGAGGGAATGGAATCTCTATTCCGTTGTCAGCGAAAGCCTTGTAAATGTTCTCATTAGCCTTGGCTATGTAGGCGTAGCGCTGTTCTACCAGGACATACTGCTTGACGAGGAGATCCACGCTGCTGTCACCGAAACTGTTGAGAGTGATCTGTATGCCGTAGGAAGGCTTGACGGTCTCCCGCCCGAACTTGTCAGGCCTGCACAGAGGCTTGAGAGCCTTGAGAATGACCTTCCTTGCCTGGTCGACATTCGTCCCATAAGCGACTCCGACGGGCAGCGCGACATATTCATAAGAGTCGTTCTTCGTCAGGTTCTTGAATGTCTTGGAGAACAGGGTGCTGTTGGGGAAAGCGATCAGACTGCCGTCGATGGCTTTGATGGTCGTTGTCTGGTAACTGATGTTGTCGACAGTACCACGTATCCCGTCACATTCCAGGGTATCCCCGACACGGAGCCTTCCAGACATCAGCTGGACACCATAGAAGAAATTGTTGAGGATGTCCTTCATCGCGAATCCGAGTCCAGCAGCCAGACCGGCAGTTATCACGCTCAAGGATTTCGTCGGGATATTCAGCATGGCGATCGTCACTATGACAAAGAATCCCCAGACAAGAAGCCAAATCACATTATTGGCAAGCGTAAGATTAACTTCATTCTCCCTGAGAAGCATGACCCCAGACTTGGAGATCGTGTTACGGATCTTGAAAATCCTGTACAAAGACCTGGCAACATATTCTATGTACCTGAATATGAAGAACAGTCCCAACGCCAGAAGGACCTTGTACATAGACAAGGATATCTTGTCGGAATCCAGGAAAGGATAGAACATGGCAGTCTTGCATATTTCAGTCAGGTCGAACACCCGTGAAGCAAGAAACAAGCATCCCGGGATCGAGACGATGATAAGCAGCGGGATCAAGGCCATGTCGAAAAGGTCGTAGAGCCAGGTGACAAGGATATATGACCCCTTGTCATTGCCGACTTCGGCAAGATGGGTGATCCTGTAAGCCCGGACATCCTTGTCAACCTTCCTGCGACGGTACTTGCGAAGCATCTCTTTTGCGGCGATGATGAGATGAAGGATCGTAAACTGGAATATCCACCAGATATAAAGCTGCAGGCCCATCAAGACATAGCCGATAACGGAAAACAGGAAGGTAAGCACCGTCACAACGATCGAAGCCACTGCCAGATGCCTGTCGGTTGAGGGAACCTTGGCTGAGTTCTTCCTGAATGCATTGTACTGCCACAAGCCGAAAAGCAGGAGTACCGGAGGGAAAATGAGCGTGATCAGGCTGTTGGGGATGAATATGATCCTGAACGCAATCACGAGCAATCCCAGCATCATGACCGGTGCATATAGCTTCAAGCCATTGTCAATCTGGGCTCCTGTGAACCTGATCAGCATGGAAGTCAGGATGGCTATCAGCAACAATGAGAATTCCACAAGAAGAGATGAAGCCATCTTGTAGAAATGCGTCCCGATCTTCGGAGACATGGCCGCAACTATGATAAGTATGACGAAAAGGACAACAGAAGCGAGAAGGATGAATGCAAACTGCCGGCTGACGAATCCTTGTGTCTTGAACTTCCCTACCTTCTTCTTCAGCGACGTGATCACAAGATAGCTGGCCAACGCTGCGATTGCCAAGTAAAAGAGGATGATGAAAGAAAAGCCGAGTACGATCGGTCCTCTCCATTCGCTCTTGACGGTGTTGTCGAAATAGTCCCGTGAATACTTGTCGCTGAAATCTCTGAAAGCTTTCGATGAGAACTGCTTCAGATGTGTCAGGACGTACCAGTAATCCCTCTGTCCTTCGACGAATATCTTCTTCTGCACCAGTTTGTAGCGGTCCTGGGCATAATCGTAGGCCTCCTTGAGCTTTTCATCAGTCGTTGCATAGTGTTCACTGTCTTCTACCATATGTTCACGGATGTCAGTGAACATCTTCAGGAGTTTGGAAGCATAGAAGACGCAGCTGTCCCTTGCAACCACTGAAGCGCTGTCCAGCTGGAAATCCAGAAGGTGGTCGTGAGCTTCATGCCCATGCTCCTTATGGTCCGGATCATCGGCATGTGCCTGTGAATATGACATGTTCGGAAGAAGCTGGAGATGGAATGTTAGGGACAAAGCATCGATCAGCGACATGCCAAGGCTGTCACTTTGTTCTTCTTCTACCGGAGGGAGGCTTTTCAGAGCTTTGACCAACCTGTCAAAACGGTCAATCTCGACATCGAAATAGGAGATTATGTTGTCATACGGCATCCTCCTCTGCCTGAAGTCATTGTACTGGTCGGTAACCTGCCGCAGCGCATAGGTGAGGTCGAAGGTGAAGTCCTGCTTCTGGGAATAGAGCATGAGGGACAGTTCATTGCAACTGTTCACCAGGTTGATGAGTTCCTCATGCTGCCTTTCATCCTGTTTTTCATAGCTAAGCTGGCTCATGGACATCTCATTGTAAGCCTTGCAGAGCTCATACCTGAGGACCTGGAGAGTCTGGGCGAGGTCCCTTTCGTTGAACACCGCCCATGACTTGACGGACGGTAACAGCAGCAAGGCAAAAGAGACCAGAAGGGAAATTATGTCGAGTCTTTTCTTCATGTAGCTATCGTGTTGAAAGTGAATCTATCAATTTTTTGCAGGCAATCCTGGTAGAATCCAGCAATGGAAGGTTCTCCTCGCGTATCGGATCGGCTGAAGGAGACTCCAGCTTCAATGGATTCACAGGCGTACCGTCTTTCCATACCCTGAAATCCAGATGAGGTCCCGTGGCAACCCCGGTAGCTCCGACGTAACCGATCACATCCCCCTGATGGACATGCGCGCCTTCCTTGATGCCTTTGGCAAAGCGCGACAAATGCATGTACGAAGTGACATAAGAGGAGTTATGGCGGATCCTCACAGTTTTTCCGCCGCCATTCGTCCACCCCGCGCTAAGCACCGTCCCGTCACCGATGGTCATGACAGGAGTTCCGGTCGGAGCCGCATAATCGACGGCCGTGTGGGGCCTGACTTTGCCGCTCACCGGATGGCGCCTGTGGTAGGAGAACCCTGAACTTATCCTAGTGAACTTCAACGGGGCCTTGAGGAAAGCCTTCTTCAGGCTCTCTCCCGATTCTTTCCAATAACGGTTTCCTCCGTCACCCTGGTCGAACATTATGGCGGGTATGGTGGTCTCTCCGCTGATGAACTCAGCATAGCGGATCGGATCTACTGCTATGACTTCACCTTCGCAGGAAGTCTCTTCGTACAAGACCCTGAAGCGGTCACCCTCCTGCAAGCCGAAGAAATCCACCGACCAGGCATAGACGTCAGCAAGGGAGACGATCAGAAGCGTTGGAGCCCCGGCATCCTTCATGTCATTCCACAAGGAAGATGAAATGGTGACATCCGCAAAGCGGGTCCTGGTCTCTACCGGCCGGGAGAAGTTCCAGACAGCCAGCGAGTCCGATGTCTTGAAAACGGTCCTCTTGATCTTGTCACGCTCATAGACGACATACTTCAGTTCTGCAGAAGCAGTAGTGTCAGTTGCCGTTGTGTCAAGGTGGTAATATGCCTTTACTGTGTTCCCTGCCCTCATCTTGCGCACATCAAAGACCGTGTCACAGAGCATGGCAAGAGCCATGGCATCGTCCTGGGACATCCCCAGGCGTGTCATCAGCGATGTGAAAGCCTCGCCTTCCCTCACCCTCTCGACCATCAGGTCAAGCGAGTCCGTCCGGAAGCCCTCCGGAGGCATCGGCGCCTGCACTACTTCCTGAACTTCCTCAGATGGCTTTCTCTTGCATCCCTGGACAAGGAATATGGGAACAAGCATAAAAACAAAAAGAATATTAAAAATCTTTTTTGGCATAAATGCAAATTTAATAAAAACCCCCTCCAAGTCGAAAGAAGACTGCGAAAAATGAACCATATTCGCAACGAAACCAGACTGAAAATGAAAAACTCTACCTACAGGCTGCTGCCGCTGTTGCTTTTCCTCTCTCCTTCCATCACTGTCGTGCCGGCCAGGGCGCAACAACTATCCGACAGCACATTGACAATCAGGGAAGCAAGGATAAGCGCCCGGCATGACAGGGAATCCTCTCCGGCTGCCACAGGGGTCATCCACATCCCGAAAGCCATGATGTCTTCGACGCCCTGCCTCCTTGGCGAACCGGACCCGGTTAAAGTCATCCAGCTCATCCCGGGAGTTCAGGGCGGGATGGAAGGCCTTTCTGGAATATATGTCCGTGGCGGCGGCCCTGACCAGAACATGATGATGCTTGATGGAGTACCGCTCTACAACGCCGGGCACATGCTGGGTATCCTGTCTGCCTTCCAGAGTGAATCCGTGAGCGGAGTCACAGTCTACAAAGGATCATTCCCGGCAAGATACGGAGGAAGATTGTCCAGCATTATCGACATAAAGACATCGGGAGGCTCCTCAAGCAAGGTGGGCGGGACGCTGGCACTTGGGACATTGAGCGACAAGCTGAACCTGGAAGGACCGTTCCCAGGCAGTAAGAACCTCTCCTTCCGCATCAGTTCAAGGTTCATGCACACCTTCATGCTGGAGGCTTTACGAAAGACATCGGTCCTCCCTGCGAACTACTACTTCGGCGACATGAGCGGAAAGGTTGAATGGCGAACCGACAAGGACAGGATCCATCTGGAATCATTCAAGGGCAAGGATATCCTAAACTACAAGGAATCCCTAAAGGAGGAGGATGATGGAGAATCAGTGCTGGAAGAGAAGACCAGGATATCCTGGGGCAATGACCTTTTCGCTTGTGGATGGCAGCGGGACTGGAATGAAGGTTTGCGCTCCAACACAATAATTTCAAGGACCTGCTACAAGATGGAGACAGGGTTCAAGGACATCCTCCTCAAACAAGGAAAAGGCACGGGAACAAGGGACGTGTCCAGTCTTGACAGCAGGTCAGCAATGAAAGACTACTCGATCAATCCATCATTCACCTGGTCGGCCATCCCATCACACACAATCCGGCTCGGAGCCGGTTACACACACCATAAGAGCATTCCGGAAAGCCTGGACTCATCAGCCCTGTACAAGGGCGGGAGAACGCTGCAGGGAAACGAATTCTCGTTCTTCCTGGAAGATGATATCCTGCTTGGGAACAGGGTCACGTTCAATCCCGGAATAAGGTTCGTCATTTTCCACACTGGAGGGCGCACATACCTTAGCCCAGAGCCTCGACTGAACCTTGAAGTCGCCGTAAGCAATTCATTGAGCGCCAAAGTATCATATTCAAGGATTTCCCAGTACATGCACTTGATTTCGCCAAGCCGGATCAGCCTTCCGGTGGACTTGTGGATACCCGTGACCCGGGACATCGGCCCGGCATTCTCAGATCAATTGTCAGCTGGGATCTACTGTCAAACCGGCATGGGCGTGGAGATTTCTCTCGAAGGGTATTTCAAGACCATGACAGGTGTCCGGGAATGCAAGGATGATTCGATCTTTTTCCTGGACACGGACTCATGGCTTGACAACATGGCTGCCGCGGTCGGGAGAGCCAGAGGCCTTGAGTTAATGGTAAAGAAGGGCATGGGCAGGACAACCGGCTGGATTGGCTATACCCTGTCGAAAAGTGAAAGGAAGGTCCCTGACGGAAGCATAAACAGAGGCCGCTGGTATCCTTACCACTACGACATGAGACATGCCATCGTCATTGTCGCGAACCATCGGATGAATGACCGGTGGGACTTTGGCTGCACTTGGAACTATTCTTCAGGCAATTTCCGTCTGCCGCCATGCCATACTCTCAACCTTGGAGCCAACCGTCACACCACAAGACGGCATGGAGAAGGAATCTGGAATTTCTCAATCTATAATGCGTACAACCACAAGAATCCCAACCTTGTACTGTACGACGATGCCTCTGACCGTGAAAACGAAACGGAGGTTCCCGGCAAGGGCCGGAACCTCCGCTACATAACGCTTCTGCCTATGATTCCTTCAATAGGCTACACTTTCAGGTTCTGATCGTCTGCTAAAGCTTCTCGATGATCTCCATTCCCTTGCGTATCGCTTCTTCATTCTTAGGGATAAGATGGTGGTGACGCTCGGGCAGGGTCTTGCGAAGTGCTGCAAGGACACTGTCGATCTTGACTACGGGATGGATCTTCAGAAGGCCTCCAAGTACTATCATGTTGAAAGTCTTGATAAGGTTCATCTCGGCGGCAGCATCCATTGCATCTATCCTGTAGATGTTGATGTCCTGCCTGGTCGGGGGCTCGCTGATCCCGTAGCCGTCATAGATGATGGTTCCACCAGGCTTGACCTTCGGCTCGAACTTCTCGAGGGAAGGCTGGTTCAGGACGATGGCCGTGTCATAGCTAGAAAGGATAGGAGATGAGACTGGTTCGTCACTTACGATCACGGTAACGTTGGCGGTTCCACCTCTCTGCTCCGGACCGTATGCGGGCATCCATGTAACTTCTTTTCCTTCCATAAGACCCGCATAAGCCAGGATCTTACCCATCGAGAGGACTCCCTGTCCTCCGAATCCTGCGATGATTATTTCTTCAGTCATGGTCTTACAGGTTTATTTGTTAGCTCCCTCATCCTTGAGGTCGCCAAGGTGGTAGAAATTGAACATGTTCTCTTCCATCCACTTATTGGCTTTTTCAGGACTCATCTTCCATCCGGAATTGCAGGTCGACACTATCTCGACGAGATTGGATCCCTTGCCCTGCATCGAGTACTCGAACGCCTTCCTGATAGCCTTCTTGGCGCGGTTGATGGCCGCCACGGTGTGGACTGCCTGGCGGGTGACATAGCAAGTACCGTCAAGGGTAGCGGCTATCTCGGTGATCTTAAGGGGATAACCGTGAAGGCGGACTTCCCTTCCGTAAGGGCAAGTCGCGGTCTTCATGCCCAGCAAGGTTGTGGGTGCCATCTGTCCGCCGGTCATGCCGTAAATGGCGTTGTTGATGAAGATGATGGTGATGTTCTCTGCACGGTTGAGTGCATGGATAGTCTCGGCGGTTCCGATGCACGCAAGGTCGCCGTCACCCTGGTAGGTGAACACAAGCCTGTCCGGCCACAGGCGTTTCGTCGCACTGGCAAGTGCGGGAGCCCTTCCATGGGCGGCTTCCTGCCAGTCGACATCGATGTACTTGTAGGCAAAGACGGCGCATCCCACAGGAGAGATAGCGATGGTCTTGTCTGTCATGCCCATCTCCTCTATGACTTCCGAGACGAGCTTGTGCACTACACCATGGCTGCAGCCCGGGCAGTAATGCATCGGGGTATCATTCAGGAGGGCCGGCTTCTTGTAAACGACCTGTCCTTTTTCTATGATTTCTTCTCTTGTCATGGCTTTCCTCTTTAGAATGAATTCTTAAGCACTTCGACAACTTCGTCAGGATCAGGAATGATTCCTCCCAGACGGCCGAAATGGCGGACTGGAACACTGCCTTCCACTGCAAGGCGTATATCTTCGACCATCTGGCCGGCATTGATCTCAAGCGAGAGTATGCCCTTGACACGACTGCCAAGATCCTTGACTTCCTTGGTCGGGAAAGGCCAGAGCGTTATCGGACGGAGAAGGCCAACCTTGATGCCTTGTGAACGGGCTATCTCGATGCTCTTCTTGGCGATACGGGCAGCAGAGCCGAAAGCGACGATGGCATATTCAGCATCATCGAGCATGAACTCTTCGTACCTGACTTCCTTCTCTTCAATCTGACGGTACTTTGCCTGGATGCGCTGGTTGATTATCTCCATCTCTTCGGAACGGAGTTCAAGGGAAGTGATGATGTTCGGCTTCCTGCCTCCGATACGGCCTGTAGTCGCCCAGGGGCACTCCTTGATGATCTCTTCCTCAGTCCTGCGAGGCTTGAAAGGAGGAAGCACCACCTTCTCCATCATCTGGCCGATGGCGCCGTCCGCGAGGATCATGGCTGGATTACGATAGCGGAAAGCCAGCGTGAATGCCAGGTCAACGAAATCGGCCATCTCCTGGACGGAGGCAGGGGCGAGGACTATGAGATGATAGTCTCCGTGACCGCCGCCTTTGCAAGCCTGGAAATAGTCCGACTGGCTGGGCTGGATGGTTCCAAGTCCGGGACCTCCGCGCATGACATTGACGATCAACGCCGGGAGTTCGGCTCCGGCCATGTAGGAGATACCTTCCTGCATCAGGCTGACGCCCGGGCTGGAAGAAGATGTCATTACCTTCTTGCCGGTACAAGCACCGCCATAGACCATGTTGATCGACGACACTTCACTCTCTGCCTGCAGGACCACCATTCCGGTAGTCTCCCAGGGTTTCTCCGCGGCAAGGGT
>CADBMD010000039.1 GCA_902795735.1 uncultured Bacteroidia bacterium | reverse complement strand
GACTTTGCAGTTCGGCGCGGAACTGACGTTGAACTGGCGCGAAACTGACGCGGAACTCTGCGTGAAGGTTTTGGCCAGAAACGTGACTTCGCAGTTCGGCACGGAACTCTGCGGGCAGAAAAACGGCCGGAAACGTGACTTTGCAGTTCGGTACGGAACTCTGCGGGCAGAAAAAAGGCCAAAACGTGACTTTACAGTTCGGCGCGGAACTGACGTTGAACTGGCGCGAAACTGACGCGGAACTCTGCGGGAAGGTTTTGGCCAGAAACGTGACTTTGCAGTTCGGCACGGAACTCTGCGGGCAGGTTTTTGGGCGAAAACGTTACTTCAGAGTTCGGCACGGAACTCTACGGGCAGAAAAAAGGCCAAAACGTGACTTTGCAGTTCGGCTGGCCGTGAGGTGATGTTGAGAGTGGCAGGCGGGGCCGACGGGCTTAGGCCGTACTCAGCCGCAGCGAAGCGAGGATGGACTCGGCCGGGCCCGGACGGTCCGCCTGCCGAGGGTGTATCGACAACGCAAGGCGTGTACCGACAACGCAAGGGGTGTATCGACGACGCAAGGCGTGTATCGACAGCCCAAGGTGTTAATCGACAGGCCCAGGCGTTAATCGACAGGCCCAGGGCTATGGAAGTCTAATAGACGTGCACGGAGGTGGCGTGGGCCGAGGGGAGAAAGTTGATTCCCCACCAGCAGATCTGCAGGCAGACAAAGGCCAGCAGGAGGATCCACATGGCAGTCTTGTGATCCTTCGGCTTGGCAATCCGGAAATGGATGTAAAGCATGTAGCAAAGCCAGGTGATGGCGGCCCAAGTTTCTTTAGGGTCCCAGCCCCAGTAGGTCCCCCATGCTTCCTGCGCCCACAGCGCCCCGAAAAGCATCCCGAAAGTCAGGAATGACAAGCCGGTCACGACAAGGTTGTCGGTCGTCAGGACATCAGCTTCAGTAGCATGGAACCGATGCTCGGAACTGTCCGTTATTCCGGCACCATCCTTCTTGAACAACAAGATGAACAGTGCCATCAAAGTCGCCGCCCCGAGCATTCCGTACGAGAACATGTACACTATCACGTGAGGAGCGAACCATGGACTCTGAAGTGCCGGCATGAGAGCCTTTGAATGGATCTCGGGCTTCATCAAGTTGACAATGATGAATATCAAGGCCATAAGGGTGCTGAAAGAAAGGATCCACTTGTACTTCCAGCGAAGGAAGACTATGAATCCAGCCACGGCCAGGAAGAATGAGTACCAAAGCCTGGTCTCCCCCATCGTCCTGAGCGGTGGCCTCTCAAGGGAAATCCACATCGCAACTATGAAGGCAAAGAAAATGAGGATGCCCAGTCCATAGGCTGATGCAGCAATCTTCCTCTTGCCTTCTTTCCATGCCAGTGCAGCACCTGCCGCCCAGCAGACCAATGCTGCCAGAGCAAACCGAATGAATGAATCCCAACTCATTTCACGTCCTCCTTATTGAATCCGGTGAACAACATAAGGAAAGCACCGGCCAGAATCATGAATATTCCTGCATACACGAATGGCAGCCACGGGTCCTTGACCAGCTGCAGGACACTTATCCTGCTCTCGGTGCCGGCCTTGGAATCGTAGTCATACTGATATATCTTCCACCCATCAACCTTTATCGGCTTGTTGACATCAATCACCGCCGGAACCTCTTTACCGGAGTGCCCTTTGACAACGACGTCGGAAGCAAACCGCTTGGGCATGCCGCTGGGATAAGTTTCCATTATGAAATCATTCAGATGGATGGACAGTCCGGTCGAGACGGAAGTGCCGTCCTCACGTACGGCTTCTGTCTGGGACTCCCCTTCGGTAATGGTCATGTCCACGGTCTGCTTGTCGGCACTGCCAAGCGACGCGCTGACCAGGGTAATGAAGAAACCGAGGTGAAGAAGTAGTGAAGGTAGTACTCGCCAGGTAGTGAAGAGTCGGGGAATCCTCTCCAGTGCGGCAAGTCCGACAACTATAGTCAGCCAGACATAGGTCAGGACGAACGGCCAGAAAGTAGTCATGCTTCCAAGCCAACCTTTCTCGGGAATCTGGGCGATGAGTCCCATCCCGATGGTCATGACAAGAGCCCATGCGAAGGCAGGGACTGCGGCGTGTGATGAACCTGCCCAGCCAAAGAAACCGACTCTATCCTTGAAGGCGAACATAACAGCCAGCACTGCAAGCAGCACAAACAGCAGAATAATATTAAAAGGGAATGCTATCCATTCCCAATCCACCGGTCCGCAGACCAGCTGGACAAGGAAGCCCGCTGCTATCAGGACTGCTCCCAGCAAGAAGCCGCCGGCCATTTTAAGTGGTTTACCAAACATAAGACAAAAGTTGTTATTTCATTTTACTACAACGACGTGCAAAGATATCAAAAAATACTCATGCTGAAAATAGCAATAAATGACTACTCAGGTATCAGGATAATTTGTTATTTTTGCAATGGCTGGAATGATTGAATATGTTGCGATTCCTCTCGATATTCCCGGTCTGGACGGCAGTGCTGATGATGATGTTCGTGAACCTTGTTCCACATCACCATCATCAGACCATGATATGCCTGGTCCAGGAGGTCTGCCAGATGGATGGCTGCTGCGACGACGAGCACACCGGCCATTCCGACGCGAATCATGAAGAGGACGAGAGCCATTGCATCTCACATGAGAAATATTTCCCATCAGATGACCTGAGAGTTGATTTTGCCATCCTCAGTTCACCGGCCATCGTTATTCCTTTCCCGGAAATCAAACCGTCCACCGACATCCACAAGTTTTTCCTGGACGGGAAGGCGACATATTCTCCCCCGATCCTGTCCTGGAGGATCAATTGCTGATTGACTGCAGTTCCGAATTCTTTCTCTCCTTCTTCGCATAAGAGGGAGTTTGGACTGTAATATACCTTCAATCAAGCAATCATCAAAATGAGAAGAACAGCATTGCTCCTGATGGCGTCAGCCATTGTCATATCAGGCATATCAGGGTGCAACCACAAAAAACATGAGCACCATGTCAACGAAGTCGTGTCTCACGACGAAGCCCATCATCACCACGGCGACGGGGCCATCGAGATAAGCCCGGAAAGGCAGGAAATACTTGGAATAAGGACCAGCCCTGTCGGATCAGGGGATTTCGGTGGAGTAATCCGTACAAGCGGACAGATCCTTTCGGCGACGGGAGATGAGATGACTGTCGTTGCCCCGACAGATGGGGTGATCAGCCTCGGAGGCCTTACAGAAGGGTCCCCTGTCGGGAAAGGTGCAAGGATCGGAACGATATCTTCGAGGAACCTCGGTTCCGGCGACAGGCTGTCCAAGGCGCTCAGCACTTATGAGGCAGCAAAGAAAGAGTACGAGAGGGACCTCAAACTCAGCGAGGACAACATCGTGAGCGAGAGCCACCTGGACAAGAGCCGCCTTGAATATGAGCACGCCAAGGCTGAATATGAAGCCTTGACCGCAGGCGGAATAACTGACGGAGGCATCATCGTGTCCTCCCCCCTGCAAGGATTCATCAAGAGTTTCATGGTCAAGAGCGGTGATTTCGTCCAGACGGGTGTCCCTGTCGCCACGGTCAGCCGCAACCGCAGGCTCCGCCTGAGGGCAGATGTCTCTGAACAATACTACGGCAGGATCCCAAGCATATGCGATGCCGTTTTCAAGACATCCTATGGCGACCATACTTACGGGCTCAAGGAACTGGGAGGAAGACTGGTGAGCTATGGGCGTTCCGCAAGCGGCGAGGCTTTCATCCCTGTCACCTTCGAATTCGACAACAAGGGAGACCTGGTTCCTGGCTCCTATGTGGAAATATTCCTGAAGACTTCCGAGCCTTACGGCGGAATCCACATTCCGCTGGAGGCAGTGGTCGAGGACCAGGGTGTCCATTATGTGTTCGTAAAGGACAAGGATGACGATGACGCCTTCATCAGGAGGGAAGTCGTCCTGGGGCTCTCCGACGGGCGTGAAGTGGCAGTCTCCAGGGGGCTGGCAGAGGGAGAAGAAATCGTCACTGAAGGCGCCGTCCATGTCAAGCTTGCAGGGGTTTCATCGGTTCCTGCCGGTCACACCCATAATCATTAGGCCATGGAACGGATCCAACATGAGAATGGTCTCCTGAACGGGATCATAAGGTTCTCTCTGAACAACAGGGTCGCCGTCCTGGTGATTGCTTTGCTCTGCCTTGTTGCGGGATTGTACTCGGCGCTCGATGCAGAGGTGGATGTGTTCCCTGACCTCAACGCCCCGACTGTGGTGGTGATGACAGAAGCTGAGGGTATGGCTCCTGAAGAAGTCGAGAGGCTTGTCACCTTCCCCGTGGAAACTGCCGTGAACGGTGCAACCAACGTCCGAAGAGTCCGGTCGTCGTCCACCACCGGGTTTTCAATAGTCAACATCGAATTCGACTGGGGTACGGACATCTACAAGGCAAGGCAGATTGTCAGCGAGAAGATAGCTCTTGTGGGCGAGTCACTGCCGGACAACGTGGGGTCACCGACACTTGGCCCGCAGGCTTCGATCCTTGGAGAACTGATGATAATCGGTCTCACCGCAGACACGACTTCAATGCAGGACCTGAGGACCTTGGCCGACTGGTCGATCCGGCCCAGGCTGCTTTCTACAGGCGGTGTTGCCCAGGTTGCAGTGATGGGTGGAGACATCAGGGAGTACCAGATACTCCTTGATCCCGGGAAGATGAAGCATCTTGGAGTCTCTATGGACGAGGTGATAGATGCCGTCAAGGGAATGAACCAGAATGCGCCCGGAGGTACTCTCTATGAATATGGCAACGAATATATAGTGCGTGGGGTTTTGTCTACGAGCGATATCAACTTGCTCAGCAAGGCTTTGGTGAAGACTGCCTCGTCCGGGCATCCTGTCATGCTTGAGGATGTTGCCCAGGTCAGGACCGGTGCCAAGACTCCGGTCCTTGGCGTTGCTTCCAATGACGGTCGTCCGGCGGTGGTCATGACAGTTACCAAGCAGCCGGCTACCAATTCCCTGGAGCTTACGAAGAGGCTGGACAAGGCGCTGGATGAGATACGGGAGACGTTGCCTGGGGATGTGACTGTGAATTCGGGAATATTCCGTCAGTCGCGGTTTATCGAGGGGTCGGTGAGCAATGTGAAGAAGTCTTTGCTGGAGGGGGGAATATTCGTTGTCATCGTGTTGTTCATTTTCCTGATGAACTGGAGGACTACCCTGATCTCGTTGGTTTCGATTCCGCTTTCCATTGTCATAACCCTTCTTGCGATGCATTTCCTGGGGCTTACGATCAACACCATGAGTCTTGGTGGTATTGCCATTGCGATCGGTTCGTTGGTTGATGATTCGATTGTCGATGTCGAGAATGTCTTCAAGCGGCTCCGGCTGGCTCGGATGCATTGTATGGAGCCGCAGTCCGGGCACGGCCGAGTCCATTCTCGCTTCGCTGCGGCTGAGAACGGCCTAAGCCCGGCAGCGGCTCCTTCTCTCCCTGCTGCTGGTAATGTCTCAAGCCGGACTGCAGATCCGGTTACCAGTATGCTGAGGGTGGTGTATGAAGCGTCGAAGGAGGTGAGGATGCCGCTGTTGAATTCGGCTCTTATCATCATTGCGAGTTTCCTTCCTTTGTTTTTCTTGAGTGGCATGGAGGGGAGGATGCTGAAGCCGTTGGGGATTGCTTTCATCATTTCTTTGCTGACTTCGACTCTTGTTGCCTTGACCGTTACGCCGGTCCTCAGTTCGTATTTGTTAGCTCATGAAATGTCGCCGGATTCGGAGCAGCGTGATGCGGAGCGGCCTGGCGGGCGCGGCCGAGTCCATCCTCGCTTCGCTGCGGCTGAGTACGGCCTTAGCCCGCAGGCCGCTTCGGCAGGTGATGCTCCGACGAGCGATGACCGACAGTCAGTTCCGCAAAGCAGCTCCACTCAGTACGACAGTAGCCCGCAGGCCGCTCCTGCAGGTGATGCTCCGGTGGCAGCGTGGTTGAAGAAGTGGTACGCGAAAGCTCTGGATTGGGCGCTTGGACATAGCAAGACCGTCATCGGCACATTCGTTGTCCTTCTTGCCATAGCACTCGCAATGTTCTTCTCGCTCGGAAGAAGCTTCCTCCCTGCCTTCAATGAAGGCTCGTTCACCATCGCCATGAGTTCCGTCCCAGGCATATCCCTCGAAGAATCCGACAAACTTGGACTGCTCGCAGAAGAAATCCTCATGAGCATCCCTGAGATACAGACGGTCGGCCGGAAGACTGGAAGGGCCGAACTTGACGAGCATGCCTTCGGAGTGAACTGTTCAGAGTTCGAATGTCCATTCGTGCTGAAAGGCAAAAGCAGGCGCCAGCTGACCGAAGAAGTTAGGGAAAAGCTCTCCGTGATACCTGGAGTAAACCTTGAAATAGGAGGCCCTATTTCACACAGGATTGATGCGATGCTTTCCGGAACGCAGTCCAACATAGCCATCAAGGTATTCGGCACCGACCTGAACAAGATGTACTCCATCGGTCAGCAGATCAAGGCAGCGATCGCCGATGTTGAAGGCATTGCCGACATCAATGTCGAACAGCAGGTCGAGCGCCCCGAACTGACGATCGTCCCCAGGCGTGAGATGCTTTCCAGGTATGGCATAACCCTTCCGGAATTCTCTGAAGCCGTCAAGGTTCTCCTCGAGGGAGAAGTGGTCTCCACCGTCTATGAAGGGAACCGGTCTGTCGACCTTACCCTCAAAGTCAAGGACGAAGCCCGTTCAACGATAGGACGGATCTCCGAACTGACGATTGATTCGCCTGTCATGGGCAAGGTACCTCTTTCCTATGTTGCCGAAATAGTCTCTTCTGCCGGCCCCAACACCATCAACAGGGAAAACGTGAGCCGTAAGCTGGTCGTATCATGCAACGCCACCAGCGGAGAGCTTGCGAAGGCCGTGGCATCGATCAGGAGGGAAATCAAAGAACATGTTGAACTTCCTGAAGGCTACAGGATTGAATACGGGGGCCAGTTCGAAAGCGAGGAAAGGGCATCGAAGACCATATCGCTGGTCAGCATATTCAGCATATTCATAATCTTCATGCTTCTTTTCGGCGAGTTCAAGCATGCCGGCGAAAGCCTCATAGTGCTCCTGAACCTGCCTCTGGCACTTATCGGAGGAGTAATCACCATTTTCCTTACCGGAGGGATCATGAGCATCCCGTCCATCATTGGCTTCATCTCCTTGTTCGGAATCGCTACCAGGAACGGAATGCTGCTCATCGACCGGTACAATGCCTTGTCAGCCCAAGGCATGGCGCCGGCAGAGACCGTGATGAGAGGTTCTCTCGACAGGCTCAATCCGATCCTGATGACTGCCGTGACCTCGGCCCTGGCACTCCTGCCGCTGGCTCTTGGAGGCGACTTGCCCGGAAATGAGATCCAGTCCCCGATGGCCAAGGTCATCCTCGGCGGCCTCATTTCCTCTACCCTCCTGAATGGCTTCGTCATTCCAGTCATGTTCCTCATAACTAATAAGAAAACCAAGCCTTCGAAAGAATAATCCTAAGGAATCATGAAACATATAGCCTTAATATTCATATCGGTACACTTGACAATCTTCAGTTTTGGTCAAGGTTCATTGGAAAGAGTCCTGCGCCAGATTGAAGAGAATAACCCAACCTTGAAAGCTGCTGCTGCGGAAGTGGAAGCAGAGAGGCTTTCGGGAAGGGCCGAAGCATTGCTCTCCAACCCGGAGGTTGAATTCAACTACCTCTGGGGAGCAGAGAACATCGGCGGACGGCATGACGTGAGAATCAGCCAAGCTTTCGATGTCCCGACGCTGACAGGCATGAAAGCCCGGAGGGCGGGAGACATCGGAGAACTCGCCAGTCTGAGGTTCAAGGCTGAAAGGCAGGATATCCTCCTGGAAGCCAAGCAGACTTGCATCGACCTAGTCTATTACAATGCTATTCTCACTGAGCTGAAAACCCATCTGGAGCAGTCCTCCAGCCTGGTGGATGCCTATGAGAAAAGGATGAAAGCCGGTGAGGCTACGGTACTAGACCTGAACAAGGCTCGTATCCACCAGACCTCCGTACAAGGACAGGCCAACAGGGCGGAAGTCGAACGGCAGGTCCTGGTTTCCACTTTGCGGACCCTGAACGGAGGAATTGACATTGAGTTCGATGCGACATCCTACGACATCCTCGAGTCACTCCCCTCGGATTTTGATTCCTGGCTGGAAGAGGCCTGCGAGAACAGCCCTATGCTCTCTTATGTCCGCAAGCAAGTGGACCTTGAAGACAGTCAACTTGCCATCGACAAGGCTTCCCGCCTGCCAGAACTGGCAGTAGGATACATGAGTGAGATCCGTACGGTCGAGAAGTTCCGCGGAGTTACTTTTGGAGTGAATATTCCTTTGTGGAGCGCAGAAAACAAAGTCAGGCAGTCCAGAGCCAGGGTCGAGGCCGCCAAGGAAAGGCGCAACGCCGCAGAACAGGAATTCCTCCAGGAATTGAGGATGGAGTACGGGAAGGCATATTCAATGAAGGAGAATTCAGAAATGATGCGTTCATCCCTCCACGAGACGGACAGCCGCGAATTCCTTCTCTCAGCCCTTTCAAAAGGGGAGATTTCGATGATCGACTACCTGGTGGAGATAGATCTCTATTACGATGCACTGGAGGCCACTTTAGAAGCGGAACGGGACTACCGTCATGCCCTTGCCTCCCTCACTGCCTTCAACTTGTAGGGGTCTGGCAGGTAATCATATTCCTCGACGGAGCGCTTCTGCAATCAGGGCAGCAACGCTATGCACATCAAATTTGGAGTAAATACGTTTCCGGTACCAGAGAACCGTGTTGGTACCGAGGTGTATTTCATCGGCTATTTCCTTCGTGCTTTTTCCTTGGACAAGAAGGTGAACAATCCTGAGTTCCCTGTCGGTAAGGACGATTTCGTCATCACTGACACTGCTGGGCGTTAATTCCTTGACAGTCTCATCCAAGGCCTCTTCAGCCGCTGAAAGCTCTTCGGAAGTCCGACGGAACCGTTTAAGGATGAGTAGGATCCCTCCGACCAGGAGGATGAGGATTATCGAACCGACCGCGAGGAGGCGGGTGTTGCGATATAGAAGCCTGTAGCTATCCTTCATGACTTCCAGGGTATCAGCCCTGTTATTCACCTCTTCCCTCGGATGATTCCCAAAATATTCATAGGCATCCGCCAGGTATTTCAATGCCTTGGCGACCTTTCCGGTTTCCTTGTAGTAGCGGCCCATTCCGTACATCGCCCTGGCGATGATCAGGGAATCACCGGACTGACGGGCGAGGTCAAGGGCCCTTTCATATTCAGGCCCCGCGGACTTGAAGTCGCCGTAGT
>CADBMD010000038.1 GCA_902795735.1 uncultured Bacteroidia bacterium | reverse complement strand
TTTCCGGTACCGATAGCCCAGACGGGCTCGTAGGCAACGACTATCTTTGCCATTTCTTCTGCTGTGAAGTTGAATAGAACGTTCTCGATCTGGCTGGTAACGACCTCGAAATGCTTTCCAGCCTCCCTCTCGTCAAGATTCTCCCCAACGCAAAGGATCACTCCGAGTCCGGCTGCAAGTGCGAGCTTGACTTTCTCGACAAGTTTCTCATCAGTCTCACCATAGTACTGCCTTCTCTCGGAATGTCCGAGGATAGTCCACTGGCAACCTACGGAAGTAAGCATGCCCACGGAAACTTCACCCGTGTAGGCACCCTTCTCATGGTCTGCGCAGTTCTGGGCAGAGACTTCTACCTTGGATCCCTTGACAGCCTCTGCTACGGCGCAAAGGTGAGTGAAAGGAGCGGCTACGATAAGGCCTACGTTTTCGGGAGTTTCAACTGACTTTGCGGCAACTGCCTTGGCGAGTTCAATGCCTTCCTGGAGATTGGTGTTCATCTTCCAGTTTCCGGCGACGATTTTCTTTCTCATTTCTTCGTGATATGTTATGTTATCTGATTCTTGCAAACTGAAACCGGCCACGAAGGTAGGCATATTTTTTCATATTTAAAAAATATGAGTATCTTGTATCGTTATGGACAAAAGAATAAAAAGAGCCTTGCTTACAGCGGCACCCGCACTCTGCACCGCCTGCTCTCCTGCCCTGAAGGATGCATCCGAAAGGCCTAACATCATTTTCTTCCTTATAGACGATTTCGGCTGGACCGACAGTCAGGTCGCCTATGGAGAGGAAGTCTATCCCTACAACCTGAGATACGACACTCCCAACATGCTCCGCCTTGCCGGGAAAGGAGCGATCATGACCAACGCGTATGCCTGCTCCCTGTCCAGCCCGACAAGGACGGCCCTGATGACCGGAATGAATTCGGCTCACGAAAGGATCACCACCTATGGAGCCTTGGTTCGCGACACGCCGACCGATGCTGCAGGAGGCACCACCGGGATCATCAACGACAACCTGGATGACCCTTTCGCGAGATCTGACTGGAACTGGAACGGCCTCAATCCTGGTGACACGCTGATCGACCATTCCCTCCAGGCTACTCCCCTTGCCCGTCTCCTGAAAGATTCCGGGTATTTCACCATCCACGTCGGAAAGGCTCATTGGGCTCCTGCCGGCACGCCTGGCGCATCTCCCTACAACATGGGGTTCACTGTCAACGTGGCTGGTTCGAATGCGGGATATCCAAGGAGCTACCTCAGTGAGGAGAACTATGGCAACACGAAGGAACTGTGGCAGGGTAATGCCGTCATGAACCTCACTGAATATTACGGAGGCGATGTACATCTGACGGAAGCCCTTACCAGGGAAGCCCTTAAAACCCTCGACTATCCGATAGCCCATAAGGAGCCATTCTACCTCTATATGTCCCACTACGGCACCCACACTCCTATCCAGCCGGACAAACGTTTCTACCAGAAATACCGTGACAGAGGCATGGATGACGGACAGGCAAAGTACGCATCGATGTGCGAGGGAATTGACAAGAGCCTGGGTGATATCATGGATTATCTGGAGAAGAAGGGTGTCGCAGACAACACTGTCATCATCTTCTATGCCGACAATGGCGGCCACAGCATCGACACACGCAAGGGTGGGATAGCCCACACCCAATGCCTTCCGCTCCGTGAAGGGAAAGCTTCGGTTTACGAAGGCGGAATCAGGGAGCCCCTGCTGGTCTACTGGCCAGGAAAGACCGTCGGAGGCACGCGGCTCAACACTCCTGTCGGGCCGGAGGACTTTTTCCCGACCATCCTTGACATCGCCGGAGTTGAAGACTATGAGACAATCCAGAAAGTTGACGGACAAAGTTTCGCAAATCTGCTTTCAAAGGGTTCCGAGTACGTGGCAGAGCAGATCGGTACCGTTGAAGGTGGCGCTTCACAAAAAGAAGCCAACCGCTTTGTCATACCCGAAAACGTCTCAGGCCTGGATCCCCTGAGACCCATAGTCTCGCACATGCCTCACCAGTGGCGCATCGAGGACCAGCCGGACATCGATTTCATGGATGCAGTGCGTGTAGGTAAATGGAAACTGATCTACAGGATGCACAACGTCTTGGAAATGAAAGGCAAAGGACTGGAAGAAGCTATCCGCAATTCCGTCTTCGAACTGTACGACCTCGAAGAGGACATTTCAGAAAGCAAGGACCTGGCCCCGGCAATGCCGGAAAAAGCAGGCGAACTTGCAAGGATCCTAGGGGAAAGACTCCGCAGTTGGAATGCCGCCATGCCGGTGATCCGTTCTGAAGGAAGGACTGTGCCCTACCCGGACGAACTTCTCTGACAAGGCTTGCTATTCCATTTTTTTGCCTATCTTTGCGGGGTTTTAGCAGCCCATAAAGAAAACATATCCATCAGATGAAGAATTTCGTAGAGGAACTTAAGTGGAGAGGCATGATCCAGGACATCATGCCGGGAACAGAAGAGAAACTCATGGAAGGCCCTCAGGCAGCCTATGTCGGAATCGACCCCACGGCCGACTCCCTTCACATCGGACACCTCGTCAGCATAATGATACTCAAGCACTTCCAGGAGTGTGGCCACAAGCCGATCGCCCTTATCGGGGGCGCTACCGGAATGATCGGCGACCCTTCCATGAAGTCACAGGAACGCAAGCTTCTCGATGAGGAGACCCTCCGTCACAACATCGAGGGGATCCATGCCCAGCTTTCAAAGATCCTGGATTTCGAATCAGATGCTCCCAACAAGGCCGAACTCGTCAACAATTATGAATGGATGAAGGGATATTCATTCCTCAACTTCATCCGCGACATCGGCAAGCACATTACCGTCAACTACATGATGGCAAAGGATTCGGTCAAGAAGCGTCTTTCCGACGAGTCCCGCGAAGGCATGTCATTCACAGAGTTCAGCTACCAGCTTCTCCAGGGCTACGATTACCTCTGGCTCTACGAGCACAAGGGATGCCGTCTCCAGCTCGGAGGCAGCGACCAGTGGGGCAACATCACGACCGGAACCGAGCTTATCCGCAGGATCCTCGGCAAGACTGACGCTTTCGCACTCACCTGCCCTCTCGTTAAGAAGGCAGACGGGACAAAATTCGGCAAGACCGAGAAAGGCAACATCTGGCTTGACCCTGAAAAGACTTCGCCTTATGAATTCTACCAGTTCTGGCTGAATGTCAGCGATGAAGATGCCGAAAGGTACATCAAGATCTTCACCATGCTGGACAAGGAGACCATCGATGCCGCAATCGCACAGCATAGGGAAGATCCAGGCCGCAGGAGCCTCCAGCAGCTCCTGGCCAGGGAAATCACCGTAATGATCCATGGGGAAGCTGAATATGAGAATGCCGTGTCCGCTTCCAAGATGCTGTTCGGTAACTCCACCTCCGAAGAGCTTCGCAAACTTGATGAGAAGACTTTCCTGGCAGTTTTCAGCGGAGTTCCCACATTTGATGTCCCAAGGTCCGAACTGCCTTGCAACATCCTTGATTTCCTTGCTGTCAAGACCCAGGTATTCCCGTCCAAGGGCGAGGCCAGGAAGATGACTGCAGGTAACGGTGTGTCAATCAACAAGGACAAGGTCACCGACATCGAGTACCAGGTTTCAGAAGCCGACATAGTGGACGGGAAGTACATCCTAGCCCAGAAAGGTAAGAAGAACTACTTCATAATCAACATAATCTGACAATGGAAAAGCAGGCCACAACCAGACAGCTCAAGGTTGCGAGGGAAATCCAGAAGGACCTCGCCGAGATTATCCGCAGCAAGGGCATGGCCTTCTTCGGGGGTGCTTTGGTCACTGTAAGCGAAGTCAGGGTCAGTCCTGACCTTTCGATTGCCAAGACCTATGTCAGCATATTCCCCTCAGCCAAGGCCGAGGATGTCATGAAGATCCTCAATGACAACATGCGCGAACTGCGCGGGGCACTCGGGAGACAGGTCGGAAGGCAGCTCAGGATTGTCCCCGAGATCGTCTTCTATCTTGACTCTTCCCTCGATTACGCAGAGCACATCGAGGAACTGCTCAAAAAATAATCACCTTAGAATCACAATGCGAGGATGGAATCCGAATAAAGGGTCCCGTCATGGATGTCATGTGTCGAGAAAAGGATCGTGATCCCTTTTTCGTGCGAAAGACGTTGCAAAGTTTCCAGGACCATCACCCTGTTCTCGAAGTCGAGGAAGGCTGTCGGTTCATCGAGCATGATGACATTGGCCTTGCGGGTCAGCGCCGCGGCTATGCAGGCCTTCTGGAACTCTCCGTCGCTGATCCTGGAAATGTCCTTGTCTGCGAGCCCCGAAAGATCCATGGCAGCTACGGCCTCTGAAAGAGCCCTGCATGAACCTTCATCCATCCTTTTGAAAGCACCATATTCAGAAAGCATCCCTGTTCGCACGAACTCTTCGACAGTGAAGCCCTTCACCTTGGGAATACGTGCCGGCACCAGGACTGCGGCCCCTCCTGTATTGAAAGTTCCCGACAAGGGTGCCAGGAATCCTGCAAGAGTCTTCATCAGGGTAGTCTTTCCGCTGCCATTCCGTCCCCTGAGCATCACGCACTCCCCGTCCCCATAATGGAAACTCAACGGCCCGGCGACCCTGCCGATGCCGTCCCGCATCGGATAGCCTATGACTATGTCGGTAGCAGTCAGCATATCATCCACGTACAGGAAGGAGGATATAGAGGATTATCGGGATGCCTATTATGGCCATGGTGCTTCCTACAGGCAACGGCGCAGGGAAGACCTGGGAAAGGATATCTGCGAGGAGGGATAGTCCGGCACCTATGGCCAGGACGGCGGGGATGGTCCTGACATGCACGGACGAGCCTGTGAAGGATCTGGCCAGGTGGGGGGCCACGATCCCGACGAATCCGATGGGACCACAGAAAGCCGTAACCGCGCCAGCCATCAGGCAACTTCCCACCATGGATACATTCCTTATCCGGGCCGGTTCCAAACCAGTCATGGCAACGTACTCATCCCCGAAAAGGGTCACATCAAGGCCACGACTGTTATAGACTGCCAGAATAAGGCCGGCAAGCAAAGCAATGGCCATGACAGCGATCGACGGGTAGCCATGTCCCAGGAAACTGCCGGCGGACCAGCTGTAAAAGACCTTCAGGCTCTCTGCATTGGCTGAATATTCAAGGATTGAAGTAACGGCGCTGAACACAAATCCGAGCATGACGCCGAAAACCAGGAGGGTCGTGGCGCTTTGCAACCTGGACGCTACCGCCATGACAAGGATGGAAGAAAGCAAGGCTCCGACGAAGGCGGCAGTCACGACCGTGAGTCCGGACAGTGCGGCAGGAAGGGCGGTTCCGACAAGCAGGGTTGCAACCGCCGCGCCTGTCCCAGCCCCAGCGCTGACACCCATGATGTGAGGATCGGCAAGGGGGTTCCTGAATATGCTCTGCATCTGAAGGCCGGCAAGAGACAAAGAAGCACCCGCCAGAAGAGCAATCAGGCACCTTGGAAGCCTGAGTTTCGTGAATATGATTCCCTCCGGAATACCAGCTCCCCCACTCCCGACGCATAGGTCCAATCCAGCCAGGATCAGGACCGAGACAATAAGAATATAGTATGAGTTGGAGGACTTCACTTGCCAAAGATAACTATTATTGCTTTATTTGTGGCAGCTGACTATGAGGAAAGTTTTCATATTCCTGATGATGGCACTGCTCATCTTTCCTTGCCCGGACATCTCTGCGCAAGGGAAGAGAGTCGTCATATCCGGCCACGTCAAAGATGCCTCCAGCGGAGAGCCTCTGGCAGGTGCGGTAGTTTTCACCAAGGACAAGAAATCCGGTGTCTCAGCCGACAACAACGGCTACTATTCTCTTGAAACCGGTAAAGGAAATGTCACGCTGGTTTGTTCTTTCACCGGCTACGTGACGACTGAAACATCCTTGGAAATCAATGCCTCGAGGCTTGTGGACTTTGAACTGGAGACAGACAAAGAGGTACTTGAAGCCGCGACGGTCTTCTCAAAGACCAAAAGAGATGAATTGAAGCTCCCTCAGCTCGGGAAGCAGAGGGTGGACGCCCAGCTTGTCAAGAAACTGCCTGCATTGATGGGAGAGAACGACATCATCCGTGTAATACAGATGATGCCAGGAGTACAGACTCCAAGCGAAGGAGCTACCGGATTCAGTGTCAGAGGGGGCGGTGTTGACCAAAACCTAATCCTGATGGATGGGGCTCCGGTCTATAATTGCGGTCATTTTCTTGGCTTCCTGTCGATGTTCAACAGCGATGCCATCAGGAGTGCCGAACTGTACAAGGGGGACTTCCCCGCAATGTTCGGCGGCAGGATTTCTTCAATCCTGGACATAAGCGGGAAGGATGGGAACAACCGCGAATTCGCAGGCAATGCCTCAGTCGGACTCATTACATCCAAGGCTTTCATCGAAGGTCCGATCGTACCCGGCAAGCTTTCATTCATGGTCTCTGGCCGCAGGACTTACCTGGATCTCTTCTTTCCTCTCCTGAAAGACAAGCTCCCGGACCACACTAAGATGTTCTTCTATGACCTCAACGCCAAGTTGAGCTGGATTGCAGGCCCGAAGGACAGGATCTACCTCAGCACATTCGACGGACGGGACATCTTCGGACTCAGCATGGATGAATTCGAGATGGGAAAGATGGACTTCGGATTCGCCAACCACACACAGTCATTCCGATGGAACCACGTCTACGGACACGGGTTGACATCTGACCTGACCCTGTACAACTCTCTCTACCGGAATACCCTGGCCGGAGACATTAGCGAAGCCAGTTTCGACTACCTCCAAAGCATCCGTGAAAGCGGGGCAAAGGCCGGATGGACATGGTTCGCCAACCCAAGGAACACAGTCCATGCCGGCTTGCAGTTAGCATATTACTCGATAGCCCCAGGAGAATGCTCCCCCAGGGAGGGAAGCACGGTAGTCAACAGCGTCGTCATGCCGTCGACCTTCGCTGTCCAGCCTTCAGCATACATCCAGAATGAACAGAAGATAGGAAAGCTTACGGTGCGCTACGGACTAAGGTTCTCTTCCTTCACAACCCTCGGAGGAACGCAGCAACGCTATTTCGACCCTGAAACCCATGAACTGACGCAGGTCAGGGAAATCCCTAAGGGCCAAAAGATCAAGACCTACAATGGGCTGGAGCCCAGGATATCTGCCTCCATTCCCATCCGGGAAGATTTCTCCGTAAAGGGAGCATATTCACGGTCATTCCAATACCTCCAGCAGGCCAGGATCAGCATTACCGGGAACCCTATCGACACTTGGTTCTCAGCATCCCCGAACACGAAGCCGCAGCGTTCGGACCAATATTCATTAGGATTGAACTACCTTTTCGCAGACCAGGCTCTGGAAGCTTCCATCGAAGGTTTCTACAAGAAAGGATCAAATGTGATCGACTTCATCGAGAATCCGGGGATCGTCCTGGACGACATCGACAGGGAAGGTCTCCTAAGGAGTGGGAAATCCTCCTCGTACGGGGTTGAAGCCATGCTGAAATACGACTTCGCCAAATGGAACGGCTGGCTGTCTTACACCTGGTCCAGGGCGATGTACGACATTCCGGGCCTGAACGGAGGGAAACCCTACAAGTCCCCTCTCAACCATGAACACGCCGTGAACTTCGTCCTTACCTACGATTTCTCCAAGAAGATTTCAGCTGCCGCCGAATGGGTATATTACAGCGGTTCTCCTACTACCTATCCTGTTGGAAGATTCTCATACATGGGTTCCTGGGTACCCGTGTACTCGGAAAGGAATTCAGACCGCCTCCCCGACTATCACAGGATGGACCTTTCCCTGACTTACAGGACTGCCGGGAGAGCGTCCGGCAAGAGATGGTCCGGAGAATGGAACCTTTCCCTTTACAACGCATATTCCCGTCACAATGCCTGGAGCATGGTCTTCAGCTACAGGATGACCGAAGAAACCCCTAAAGTCATCAAAGTCTATCTGTTCACGATCGTTCCTTCCCTTTCTTACAATATAAAGTTCTAGAAATGAAACGGCTGGCAGCAATAGTATTCGTCCTGGCTTACCTCCTCTCCTGCTCTGAGGAAACAGACATCCGCTCCGTGGCGGAGCATCAGGAACGGCTGATAGTGGAGGCTGTCATAACTGACCAGGAAGACAGGATCCAGAAAGTCATCCTGTCCAAGACTGTGCCCTACTACAGTAAGGAAACAGCTGCCCCCGTCTCCGGTGCAAGCGTGGAAATAGATGCAGGAGGGACAACCATCGGTTTCAAGGAAGTTCCTGAAGGATCGGGAACCTACATCGCTCCGGTAGGATTCCGCGGAGTGGAAGGAAAGAAGTACCATCTGGGAATCACGCTCCAGGATGGGAGCTTGTATGAAGCCGACGCCACCATGCCTCACAATGGGTTCCGGCTCGACGAGATCGATTATGCCTTTGCCGGGAACAAATCCATGGGAGTCGACAGTCTCTGGACGCTAGCCATCTGGGGAAAAGACATGGAACAGACAGACTACTACTATGTGACTGTCGGCGTGAACGATCATTTCTACCCCTTCGAGATTTCCCAGGTGACAGACGACAAGTATTTCAACGGCAACGATGTAAATGGATTTCCCATTGCGACCCTATTGCAGGTTTACTGGAGGAAAAACCTCTACGGAGATTGCTGCAAGTACCTTGAAACGGGTGACGTAGTGACCCTGGAAGCCTTGACGCTTGACAAAGGATTCTATGATTTCCTCGTCTCGATGACCCTCAACGGCAGCCTTTCCGCCATTCCCCTCTTTTCTCCTCAGCCAGCCAACTGCCCTACAAACATAAAGGGGGAAAACGTGCTGGGCTATTTCGCCGTGTGTCCGACAAGTTCTGCCACCGTCAAGGTGGACGATCCCCAGAGGCCGTACTACAAACGCATGATGTGATTATTGTTTGTTAATCCGGCTTTTTCTGATTAATTTTACACAAATCAAACATTTAATTATGCAAAGGAAAACCATGATCATGGCGGCAGCGCTTGCATTTGTCATTTGCGGCACCGCCTCGGCTCAGCAGAAGGCAGATCCCAAGGGTGGCATCTCTGCCGAAATGCTCAAGGAAATTCGTACAGGCTATGAAGGCACTCCTGCAGACAAGGCCATCAAGAACGCTTTGAATTCGACTGGAATCAACGTGTTGGCTGCCAATTCCGAGAACATAGCCATGATTGACACCCATTTCTCCGACAGGGTCAAGACCAAGGGGATCACGGACCAGAAATCATCCGGCAGATGCTGGCTTTTCTCCGGCCTCAACGTTCTGAGGGCCAAGATGATCGACAAGTACGACCTAGGCAGTTTCACCTTCTCCCAGAACTATGTCTTCTTCTATGACCAGCTTGAGAAGGCAAACCTCTTCCTCCAGGGTGTGATAGACACCAGGGACAAGGGATTCGACGACCGCGAGGTCGACTGGCTGTTCAGCCATCCCATCGATGACGGAGGCCAGTTCACAGGTGTAGCCAACCTCATCATGAAATATGGTGTAGTCCCCTCCGAGATCATGCCCGAGACCCTCTGTGCCAACAGCACCTCGCAGATGCGTACCCAGATTGCAACCAAGCTCCGCGAAGACGGCCTGAAACTCCGTGATGCCAAGGCCAAGGACTGCCAGGGGATGAAGACCCAGATGCTCAAGGAGATCTACAGGATGCTCGTCATATGCCTGGGAGAACCGCCGGCAGAATTCGAGTGGACCATGAGGAATTCCAAGGATGAGGTCGTCAACACAAAGACCTATACTCCCCTCTCCTTCTACAAGGAATACATAGGGACCGACCTGAACAACGGCTACGTCATGCTGATGAACGATCCCTCAAGGGAATATGGCAAGGTTTACGAGATTTCCTACGACCGTCATGTCTATGACGGACAGAACTGGGTCTACCTCAACGTTCCGATCGAGACCATCAAGGAGATAGCTATCGCTTCCATCAAGGACAACACCGCCATGTATTTCTCCTGCGACGTAGGGAAGTTCAGCGACAGGCAGAAAGGCACCCTCGACCTGAGGAACTACGACTATGGTTCCCTTTTCGGCACAACTTTCCCCATGGATAAGAGACAGAGGATCATGACCCATGCAAGCGGCTCGTCCCACGCCATGACGCTGATCGCCGTCGACCTGAAGGATGGGAAGCCCGTGAAATGGATGGTGGAGAACAGCTGGGGTGCTGCTAGCGGTTACAAAGGCAATCTCATCATGACCGACGAGTGGTTCAACGAGTACATGTTCCGCCTCGTGGTCGAAGAAAAATACGTCCCGGCCAGCCTCAAGGCTCAGCTCAGCCAGAAGCCTATCCTGCTCCCCGCCTGGGATCCTATGTTCCTGCCTGAAGAATAGCATAGACTACCAACCGCATCTCATGCCTGAAAGAATCTTTTTCATCGACGGACACGCCCTCGTGTTCAAGATGTACTACGCCTTCATCCGCAAGCCTATGATCAACTCCAAGGGAGCTGACATGTCGATCTTGTTCGGATTCACTAAGTACATCCTTGAACTTATCGAAAGGGAGAAGCCAGATTACCTTGCAGTCGCCTTCGATCCTCCCGGAGGCACGTTCCGCAACCAGATGTACCCAGAGTACAAGGCCAACAGGAGTGAGACTCCACAGCTTGTCATCGATGCACTGGAGCCCCTTCAAGGGCTCTGCTCCGCCATGAACATCCCGACATTGATGATGCGCGGGTTCGAAGCTGATGACGTGATCGGCTCGATGGCTAAGAGGTGCGCCCGCGAAGGCCTGGACGTGTACATGGTCACTCCGGACAAGGACTACGGGCAGCTCATTGAAGACCACATCTGGCAGTATAAGCCCGGAAAGTCAGGTGGAGATGATGAAGTAATCGGTGTCAAGGAAGTCTGTGCGAAGTACGGGATCCAGTCGCCGTCCCAGGTGATCGACATGCTGGCGATCTGCGGAGATACCGCCGACAATGTGCCTGGGGTCAAGGGAGTCGGTGAAGTCGGGGCCAGCAAACTGGTCTCGAAATATGGATCTGTCCAAGGAATATATGAACATCTGGACGAACTGTCTCCCAGGCAGAAGGCCATGTTCGAAGAGGCCGGAGACCATATCGGCCTGAGCCGTGAACTCGTCACTATAAAGACCGACATCGAAGTTGATGTCGCCACTGAGCAGATGAAGGTCGACAAGGCCTATGGCCCGGAACTGGCGGATTTGTTTGAAAAATACGAATTCAATTCCCTGCAAAGGTTCCTCAGCCATGAGGTCAGGGAATCCCGTAAGGAGGAGAAGCCACTTGAAACGTCAAGGGTGTCCCCTGCCGAAGCCGTCAAGGCTGCCAGGAAGGCCGGCATATGTTCAATGATAGTAGAGGGGGCAGGTGAAGGAATATTCTCCAAGGCCGGCAGGGTAATCGTTTCCATCCCAGCCCCTGCCGAAGGGCGTTACTTGACATCCGAAGGCAGCGCAGCCGACTTCAAGCCATTGCTGGAAGACCCTTCGGTCGAAAAGTGCGGAGAAGACTTGAAGAAACAGATGAACATCCTGTCCGCTTCCGGAATCGACCTCAAAGGCCGCCTTTCTGACATCGGCCTGATGCACTACCTGGTCGATCCGGAGAAGAGCCACAAGACCGACATCCTCGCCCAGGCATATCTCGGGATGTCACTCGTGGCACGCAAAGAGGCTGAGCCTGACACGACCGGCTCTCTTTTCGACGACACCCCTACAGAAAGTATTCTCCCTGAAAGGGACCGGGAGGCAGCGATCCTGCTCATGCTCAGGGACTGCCTGGAAAAAGATCTTGAGTCAAAAGGAGCCGCAGACCTTTACGCCAGGATGGAGGAACCGCTGCTGAAGGTCCTTTCAAAGATGGAAAGGAATGGCGTAAAGGTCGACCTGGGTTCCCTGAAGGACTTTATCTCCATGCTCCGCTCAGAGATGACGGAGCGAGAAAACCGGGTAAAGGAACTGGCCGGAGAGCCAGGTCTCAATGTCTCATCTCCCAAGCAGATCGGCGAAGTCCTGTTTGACAAGCTGAATCTCTCGTCCAAGCCCAAGAAAAATGCCAACGGTTCATATTCAACTGATGAAACTATACTCCTGGACATCGCCGAAAAGCATCCAATAGTGGATGAGATACTGGAATTCAGGGCCGTAAAGAAACTCCTCTCCACCTATATAGAACCATTCCCCGGATTCATCGACCCGTCGGACGGGAAGGTACACACTACTTTCAACCAGTCGCTTACAGCAACCGGAAGGCTGAGCTCTTCCAACCCCAATCTCCAGAATATTCCCATCAGGACCGACCGAGGCAGGGAAATCCGCAAAGCTTTCGTTCCAAGTACTCCTGACGGATTGATCCTTTCCGCCGATTACTCTCAGATCGAGCTGAGGATCATGGCCCATCTCAGCTGTGACCAGCATCTCATCAGCGCCTTCAAGAGTGGTCTTGACGTCCACGCTGCCACGGCTGCCAAGATATTCGGAATACCTCATGAAGAAGTGACTTCAGACCAGCGAAGGATCGCTAAGACTGCCAATTTCGGTATCATGTACGGGATCTCGGCCTTCGGCTTGGCGCAAAGGCTCAGGATCGGCCGGAAGGAGGCTCAGAAAATCATTGACGATTATTTTGCCGGATTCCCTTCGATACTTTCTTTCATCGAAGACACGAAGGCTGCGGCAAGGGAAACAGGCTATGTCGAAACCTTGTTCGGAAGAAGGAGGTATATTCCCGAAATCAATTCCAAGAACGGGACTATCCGGGCATTGGCCGAGAGGAATGCCGTGAATGCTCCAATCCAGGGAACGTCCGCCGACATCATCAAGCTCGCCATGATTGCAGTCGACAAGGAAATGAACGATGCAGGCCTCAAGTCCAGGATGGTACTCCAGATCCACGATGAACTCGTCTTCGACGCTGTTCCTGAAGAAATCGGTATCTTGAAGGAGATCGTCGTTTCAAAGATGGAGAATGTTGTAAAACTGAGCGTTCCGCTCACAGTAGAATGCAATTATGGAAAAAACTGGCTCGAGGCCCATTGATGAACTGGTCGTGCTGGCCCAAGGCGGCAACGGTCTTGCGTTCACTGCTCTCTGGGACCGTCACATTGACCAGCTAAAGTCGTACATAAAGACGCGTTTCAAGAACATAGACGACTACGCTGTGGATGACATCTGCTCCCGGAGCTTCGAAAAAGCCTTCCGGCAGATCCAGACTTACGACGAGAAAAAAAGCCAGTTCCTGACATGGCTTTGCACAATCGCAAGGAACACATCGCTGGACCTTTTGGAAAAGGAAAAGAGGATGCACCCGAAGAACCAGATTGTCTATCTGGACGATGAGGCACAGGCTTCCGGCGTCGAAGGCATCCCTGACCAGAGTGAAGACGCCCTCAACTCCTTGATCAAGACAGAATCCGAAGAAGAAAGGGCGAAGTACATCGAAAGGCTTCCGGAACTCTACAGGACTGTCGCCCGCAAGCGGTTGATCGAAGGGATGAAGTACGATGAAATCGCAGAAAACCTGGATCTGGAGCTTAACACCGTGAAGACTCGCATTCGCCGGGCGAAGCAGATGATCGATGCGATGCGTGCAGATAATGATGAATGAATATGATGGATTTCAACCAGTTTGAAAGTTTCATGAAGGCCTCGTTCCCTGACTTGACTTCCAAGCAGTCGGAGCAGTTCAGGATGATGGGAAGCTTGTACCGGGAATGGAATGCCAAGATCAACGTCATTTCAAGGAAGGACATGGACGGGCTGTACGACCATCACGTCCTTCATTCACTTGCCATTGCAAAGTACCTTGAAGAAAGGTGCCCGGACATATTCGAACAGATGAAATCTCCGGACAACTCTCTCTCTGTCCTGGACCTTGGGACTGGGGGCGGTTTCCCGGGCATTCCACTGGCAATCATGTTTCCGGAGGTCAAGTTCACCCTCTGCGACTCCATAAAGAAAAAGACCATCGTGGCTTCAGGAATAGCCGAAAGCCTGGGGCTCGGGAATGTGACAGTCATAAATGCCAGGGCCGAGACTCTTGCCCCCGGATTCGACTATGTCGTGTCCAGGGCAGTGGCTTCCCTGTTGGATTTCTATCCCTGGGTCAAAGGGAAATATTCACAAGGCATCCTGTACCTTAAAGGAGGCGACATCAATGAAGAGATTTCCGAATTGATGCAGAGATTCCGCTTGGGCAAGGGGACTATCTCTACATGGCCGGTTGGTTCGTGGTTGGAAGACAATTATTTCGATGGGAAATTCGTGATAAATATTTTGTAAATTTCAGCAAAAGGCTTAAATTTGCACTCCTTTTGGAAAATATAAAAAAACAGAGATATGAAAAGAACATTCCAGCCTTCAAGGCGCAAGCGCGTGAACAAGCACGGATTCCGTGAGAGAATGTCGACCCCCAACGGCCGCAGGGTACTTGCTTCCCGTCGTCGTCATGGTCGCAAGAAGTTGACTGTATCATCTGAGGACAGGTGGTAATCGTCTCTTCAGACTCTTTCGGCAGGTCCTCTTCAAGGCCTGCTTTTTTTTTAATTGAGACACCCCGATGGATATAGATGAAAAATACATGAATGAAGCCCTCCGTGAGGCAAGGATTGCTCTGGAAGAGGGTGAGATACCCATCGGCGCAGTAGTAGTCTGCAAGGGAAGGATCGTCGGAAAAGGACACAACATGACTGAACGGCTCCATGATCCAACGGCGCATGCCGAGATGATTGCAATCACTGCCGCTACGGAATCAGTAGGAGGCAAATACCTTAACGACTGCACTTTGTACGTTACGGTCGAACCCTGTCCAATGTGTGCAGGAGCTTTGGGATGGGCACAAACAGGAAGGGTTGTTTACGGAGCCTTGGATCCCAGGAGGGGGTATTCGATGTTCTCCCCTTCCCTGCTCCACCCTCGCACAGAGGTTAGTGCAGGGGTCCTGGCAGAAGAATGCAGCAAGCTTATGACCGATTTTTTCAAAGAGAAAAGATAAAAATTCTTTGTTTCCACGAAAAAAGTGTTATCTTTGCAATCCCAAACGAGGGCTTAGCTCAGTTGGTTTAGAGCGCTTGCTTGACAGGCAAGAGGTCGGCAGT
>CADBMD010000037.1 GCA_902795735.1 uncultured Bacteroidia bacterium | reverse complement strand
CGGCGGTCTTAGATGCTTCGGCGGTCTTAGATGCTTCGGCGGTCTTAGATGCTTCGGCGGTCTTAGATGCTTCGGCGGCCTTAGGTGTTTGGGTGGGCTTGGAAGGGACAATAGGTTCGTCATCCCAATAGGTGATTATCCTTTTGATGGATTCACCAGTCTCAGGGGCGTAGAGGGCAGTATAATTCCCATGAGAGTCACGCCCGCGGACAATATAATCAGTAGTGATTGTATTATAATCATTCAATATGAAATAAAAACTGTTGAGGTATTTTTCCAGACTGGGAAAGAAATCTTTCCCAGTGTCAAAGCCGTTCTCTATCAATGAATCCAGGGTCTCCGACACGATATCAGTCTCAAAGAAAGCACTGGTAAATGATTCTTTACCATCGTCATGGAAGACAATGACCTCCGTATTTTCCAAGACACCCCAGAAGGGGTCATAATCAGAATACTTGTCATAGAAACCGATAAGATCATCACCTTTGTAACGGAATCGGTATTCTTCTTCATCTGAAAACATAATACCATTCAACCGGCCATCGGAACGATCTGTTCCAGTAATATGGCGGACACGGTTCGTTTTGTCTATAGGAGTTGGTATCCATTGATCAAGTTTTCCCTCTTTGGTGAAGGCTAGATAACTGAAGTCATGGACATCATATGTTTCAGAACCATCGCCTGTGTTGAACACGCGGCATTCTTTCACATGACCTTTAAGGCCGAAGGCTGCGGCGTCGTGATACTGTTGTGCAGGGAGAGCCAGACAGGAGAAAAGTCCGGCTGCTGCTGATAAAAGGGATAACCTGGAGAATCTTTTCATAAGACAATAAATAGCTGATTCAACGTCTGTCAGAGCAGGGGGGCGAAGAGGCGGATGACTGACTCAAGAAGATGCTTGTACCATGGCCTCCTGGACCATTCGTCGAGGGTCAGTTCGCGGCATTGTTCGAGGTCTTTCTCGCATATGGCTTTATTCATGAGGGCTGTTTCACGGTCGTAGATATAGGTGTTGATTTCGTAGTTTATTCCGAAACTGCGGGCGTCCATGTTGGCGCTGCCTATGCTGGAGAGGTAGTCGTCGCAGACAAAGGTCTTGGCATGGATGAATTCTCCTTGCCTAAGGAATATGCGCACTCCTGCTCCGAGGATTTCTTCGTAGTAGGCACGGTTGGCTGGCCTGGTAATGAAGTTGTCGGCCTTCTCCGGGAGCATAAGGCGTATGTCGATTCCGGAAAGGGCCGCGATTTTCATTGCATCGAGTATGGGCTCAGGGGGAACGAAATAGGGAGTCTGCAGCCAGATGTAGTCTTTCGCATGGTGGATGGTCCATTCATAGCTGTAAAGGAGCATGGGCATGGGCAGGTCTGGTTCGTCAGGCACGATCTGCATCAGTTTCCCCTGCGGGTGCAGGGATGTGATAGGATCCGGAAGCAATGCTTTCGCCATCGGATAGTACTCTATCATCGCCCTGTCAATCGTACCTCCGCCTGTCAGCCATGAATCCAAGAACGCGTATTGCAACGACGCCACGGCATTGCCGGTAAGACGCATGTGAGTGTCACGCCAATGCTCGAAATAATGGTCGTTGATGTTCATTCCCCCGGTGTAGCCAATCCTCCCGTCAATCACCACTATCTTCCTGTGGTTCCGGTAGTTGAGTGTCGTGACGAAATCGAACATGTGGCTCCTGGGATTGGTGAATCTCACCACCTCGACTCCAGCCTCCCTCATGTCGTCGTAGTACTTCGAACTGATCGGGAAGTTTGCGATGTTCTCATTGATGAACCTGACCTTGACTCCCTCGCGAGCCTTCTGCATCAGCAGTTCCTTAATCTCCTTGCTGCCCTTGTCATTCCCGAAATGGAAATATTCCATGTGGATCGATTCCTTCGCCTCGAGGATATCCTGGCAAAGAAGCTCGAACTTGCGCTTGCCTTTTGTGATTATCTCCAGTTCATCGCACGTAGTCACCGTCGGATATGCTTCCCGCCCCATCATTGCAGCAAGCGGTCGGAAGTCTTCCCGGACCATCTTTTCGGTCTCATGCCCGAAAAGGATGTCGTTAAGAGCTTCGTTTGTCCCCAGATTGAAAGCATCCTTGTACTTCTGGTGCCTCCGGTTGAAGATCCAGTGATGCCGGTAGTTGATCCCGAACATGAAGTAGAGGAGTATTCCGAAGAGGGGAATCGCAGCGATGATCAGCAACCATGCGAACTTCCTGCCCGAATCCCCGTTGTCCACGAGGATGACCACCACGACGGTGATTATCAGCAGGATGTAGAGAATGGTGATGATCGTCTGTAGCATTATGTCATGCCAGTTTGCAGATGAGTGTGGCGGAAGTGCAGGAGACAACCTCGACATCGGCGTAGTCGCCCGCCTTGTGGACCTTGTCCGGGAATACGCACATCTTGTTGCTGCTGGTGCGCCCGCAAAGTTCGTCCGGGTTCTTCTTCGAAGGTCCCTCTATGAGCACCTGGAATCGCTTCCCGAGGTCAGCCTTGTTGCTCTCAAGGCTCAGTTCATTCTGGAGTGCGATGATTTCTCCCAGGCGCCTGGTCTTTACTTCCTGGGGTACATCGTCAGGGTATTTTCTAGCCGCAAGCGTACCGGGTCTTTCGGAATAATAGAACATGTAGGCGTAGTCGAAACCGACTTCCCTGAAAAGGGACAGGGTCGCCTGGTGGTCTTCTTCAGTCTCGGAGCAGAAGCCTGCGATGACATCCGTTGTGATTCCGCAGCCAGGGAGCACCTGGCGGATCTTCCGTACGCGCTCCAGATACCATTCCCTCGTGTAGCGCCGTCTCATCTTTTCCAGCAGCCGGTCGCTCCCGGACTGGACCGGCAAATGAATATGCTTGCAGATGTTGTCGTGCCTTGCCATCGTTTCAATCAGGTCATCGCTGATGTCCTTGGGGTGGTTGGTTGCGAAACGGACCCTGAGAGAGGGACTGATCCCGGCGACGGACTCCAGCAGGCCGGCGAAGGTTACTGTCCTGTCTCCATCCTTCCAAAGGTAGGAATCCACATTCTGGCCTAGCAGGGTGACTTCCTTGTAGCCCTTGCTGAAAACATCCCTGGCTTCGGCCAGGATGCTCTCAGGGTCCCTGCTCCGTTCAGCGCCACGGGTGTAGGGGACGACACAGTAGGAACAGACATTGTTGCAGCCACGCATGATGGAGATGAAGGCCGAGACACCGTTCTTGTCGGTCCTGACCGGGACGATGTCGGCATAGGTCTCTTCATGTGAAAGAAGGACATTGATCTGAGGCTTGTCGGGGGCTATGTTCCGGATGAGCTCCGGGATGGACCGATAGGAGTCAGGCCCGGCGACAAGGTCGACTTTGCCTGTGTCGGTGAGAGAGTCTTTCAGTCTTTCGGCCATGCAGCCGACAATGCCGACTATGACATCCGGACGGCTTTCCTTCTGCTTGTGGAACAACTCTATGCGGCCCCATATCCGTTGCTCTGCGTTGTCCCTGACGGAACAGGTGTTGGCAAGGATGACGTCGGCCTCGTCCATTGATTCGGTACGTGAATATCCTTCCTTGGACATTATGGAGAAGATGACCTCGGAATCCACCACGTTCATCTGGCATCCATAGGTCTCTATGTAGATTTTCTTACTCATCGGAAAACAATTCTGTATGCTACAAAGATATGGATTTTTCAGCTAATAAGTATTTTTTCATATCTTTGTAGGACGTGCAACACACATTGGAATGAAATTGGTCCGTAACATATTCCTCAGGCTGTCTCTGCTGGCTTTTATCGTCATCCTCCCTTCCTGTGGTTCATTAAGGAAGGTGAAAGACATAAAGGTGACCTCGTGCGGAGTGGAGTCATATTCCTTGAAGGGGTTGAGGTCGGTCAATGCCGTCCTGGCCCTCGGGATCGACAATCCCGCCATGGCGTTCAAGGTGACCAAGCTGGACGGCATACTCAAGTACAAAGGGGAGGACTTCGCCTTTTACACCGCCGACACCCTTGATGTCGAGAGGCAGTGCGTGAAAGTATATGATTTGCCCTGTACTGCCACTCTGTCCCAGGGTATTTCACTCATGCAGGTCCTGCAGATAGCCAACAACGGCCTGGAGGGATTCACTACGGACATAGAAGCAAAGGTCAAATTGAAGAACGGAGCCGGGAAGACGTTGAGGTTCAAGGATCTGGATCTTCAGAAAATCGCTAGTCAACAATGAGGAAGAGCTTGTTACTGACCATCGTGGCAGGGTTGCTGGCCGCCCTGAACCTTTCTGCCCAGAACGAGACTGTCCAAGGGCAGGTCGCAGCCGTGGATTCAACCCTGATAGGAAAGAGTATCTTTTCGATACTGCCTTCTCATGACAGGGGGTCGAAGGGAACCGTCACTGTCCATCAGTCCCAGAGTATCATAAAGGCCTTGAACAGCCAGATCGCCTCGAATCCTTCGAGGAAGATGACCGGCTACAGGGTCAGGATATTCAATGACAACAAACAGAACTCCAGGGGGGCTTCGGAAGCTGCTCTCAACCGGTTCAAAGGCATGTATCCGGGTTTGTCGGCCTACAGGACTTACACGAATCCTTTCTTCAAGGTCACGGTGGGGGATTTCCGCACCAAGTCAGAGGCCATGCAGCTGCTTGACCAGATCAAAGGTTCTTTCCCCTCCGCCTTCATCGTGAAGGAAACCATCAACTATCCCACTCTGGGATCAATCCGCTAAGCCATGCTGAAACAAGGACTTGAACTCAAGCAGACTCAGAAGCTGTCACCCCTCCAGATCCAGACGATCAAGTTGATCGAGCTGCCTATCCAGGAGTTGGAGCAAAGGGTAAAGGCAGAGCTTGAGGAGAATCCGGTCCTTGATGATTCGCCTGCACCTGACAGGGAAGATGGCTCTGATGAACCTAAGGATGTGTCCATAGATGAGATCGATGAGAATGATCCCATCCCATCCTATAAGTTGAGGGTCAACAATTACGGCAAGGACGAGAGGCCGCAGTACAACACTTTCTCTGTCAAGGAAAGCTTTACCCAGAGCCTCATGGAGCAGCTGGGGTACAGGAACCTTTCCAAGCACGACCACGATGTGGCGGCTTTCGTGATTGGCAGCCTCGACGAGGACGGTTACCTCAGGAGGGATATCGACAGCATTGTGGATGACCTGGCTTTCAGGGCTAATATCGAATCCTCGCCGGAGGAAGTGCTGAGGATGCTCAAGATCATCCAGGAGTTCGAGCCGGTAGGTGTCGGGGCACGCGACCTTCGCGAATGCCTGCTGATCCAGTTGCATGCACAGAAACAGACCCATGAAGTGCAGCTGGCCGAGACCGTGCTCACAGATTATTTCCAGGAGTTCTCCAACCGGCATTTCCAGAAGATAATCTCCAAGACAGGCATGTCGGAGGACGAGATGAAGGCTGTCCTTGCAAGGATAGTAAAGCTCAATCCTTCTCCTGGCGGGCAGATAGATGATTCCTACAGTGACCAGGCGCAGCAGATAGTCCCCGATTTCGTCCTTGACATCGAAAACGGAGAGCCGGTGCTTTCCATGCCTCGTTTCTCGATCCCGGAAATCCGTGTCAACAAGAAATATGCGGATCTCCTTGTCGAGGCCAAGGGCTCGTCCGAACGTCAGCAGAAAGAGGCTGCTACCTTCGTAAAACAGAAACTGGATTCCGCCAAGTGGTTCGTCGAAGCTCTCAAGCAGCGGCACAACACCCTGGAGAACACCATGCGGGCGATCCTTGAGTACCAGCACGACTATTTCATGGACGGGGACGAGTCCCATCTGCGTCCCATGGTCCTGAAAGACATAGCCGAGCGGACAGGCTTCGACATCTCCACGATCTCAAGAGTCGTCAACAGCAAGTACATAGAGACTCATTTCGGAATATTCCCCCTGAAGTATTTCTTCTCCGAAGGCCTGGAGAACCAGGAAGGGGAGGAGGTTTCCACGAGGGAACTCAAGAAAGCCCTCAGGGAATGCGTCGATGCTGAGGACAAGCGGAAGCCGCTGACAGATGACCAGCTTGTCGCCGAAATGAACAAGAGGGGCTACAAGGTAGCACGCCGTACGATCGCGAAGTATCGCGACCAGCTGGATATCCCTAAAGCCAGGTTGAGAAAGGAACTATAGGTTCAGTTTCGGACCGAAAGCCAGGTCACCTGCATCGCCCAGTCCTGGGACGATGAAGGAGTGGCTTGTGAGTTCTTCGTCCACTGCGGCTGTCCAGAGGCAGGTGTTCTCCGGAAGCCTCTTCTGGAGATACTCGATGGCATAGATGCTCGAGATGGGGCAGATGAAATGGCTCATCTTCGGGGTGCCTCCCTGATCGATCAGCCGGTTGAAGCAAATCTCTACTGAAGAACCTGTTGCCAGCAAAGTGTCCGACAAGATGAGGGTCTTGCCCGTAAGGTCTGGGCAGGTACAGTACTCCACTTCGATCTCGAAGTGGTCTCCCTTGCCATATTTCCTGTAGGCTGCTATGAAAGCGCTTTCTGCATTGTCGAAGATGTCAATGATTCCCTGGTGAAGAGGAAGGCCGGCTCTCAGGATAGTGGCGGCAACGATCTTGGTGTCATAAGTGTTCACGCTTGCGGTCGCCAGGGGAGTGATGACTTCCTTTGGGGAATATTCCAGGACCTTGCTCAGTTCGTAGGCGAAGATCTGTCCGAGCCTTTCGAGGTTGAAGCGGAACCTGAGGCTGTCTTTCTGGATTTTCTTGTCGCGCATCTGCGCGATGATGTTGTTGAGGGCAGAATTGGCCTCGCCAAGGTTGATGACTTTCATTGATTTTCGAAAATGGTTTCCGAAAATCAAATTTAAGGATTTGTTTCTTCACCTCCAAATTTTTCAGAGAATGCAGTGGCAGAGTGGACCTTACCGTCGGAAAAACTGAAATAGCCGTCATCACAGAGGATGATGTGGTCCAGGAGTGAGATTCCGAAGGTGCCGGCGGCTTTCATCATCTTCCTTGTCTCATCCCTGTCCTGAGTACTTGGCTTGGGATTCCCGGAAGGATGGTTGTGCACCATGATGATCGAACTGGCCTTCCTCTCCAGGGTTTTCTTGAGCACAAGTTTGGGGTCGACGACAGTGGAGGATGACCCTCCCATGCTGAACATCTCTTTATGGATGATGTAGTTTGCCTTGTTCAGGAATATGATCCAGAACTCTTCGTGGTCAAGTCCCTTCATCAGGGGCAGCATGACCTTGAAGATTTCAAGGGGATCCGCAACCGGGACTTTCTCAAGCCGGGAATTCTCGACAAAGAGCCTCTTGCCCAGCTCGAAGGCTGCCGCTATTGATGAATACTTTCCCAGTCCGATGCCGCTGATGGCCTCCATCTTTCCCTTGTCCATCGCGGCTATCCCGGAAAGGAGTCCGTCTCCGGCGTTAAGAAGCCGGTTGGCGACTTCGAGCACATTCTCGTTGCGGGTGCCCGATCCGATCAGGATGGCCAGCAGCTCAGCATTGCTCATTGCTCCTGCCCCCTTGGAGAGCATCTTCTCCCGAGGGCGTTCTTCTTCACAAAGATCTTTGATTCTCATAGTCGGTAATCAGTTTAGTGCCGGAAGATAGGGACATAAAACAGAAAAAAACTCAAGAAACGTAAAGTCTCTCGAGTTTTTTTCTGTTTTTTATCGAAAAGATTTTATTTCCTCTCGATCACCTTCCTTGCAGCCTCTGCGATGTGTTCGGCATCGATGCCGTAGGCGGCGAGAAGCTCGGAAGGGGTTCCGCTTTGTCCGAACGTGTCTTTTCCGTTGACATATTCAATGGGCTTGGGGGAGGTGCCGGCAAGCACTCCTGCTATCAGCTCGCCAAGTCCGCCGGCCATGTTGTGCTCCTCGGCGACGACGACGGCTCCGGTCTTGATGGCGGAAGCGATGACAGTCTGGGTGTCAAGGGGCTTGATGGTGGCGATGTCGATGACGTCGGCGCAGATGCCCTCGGCTTCCAGGGCCTCGGCTGCCTTGAGGGCTTCCCAGACCATGTGGCCCGTGGCGATGATGGTCACGTCCTTGCCCTCGTTGAGGACATAGGCCTTACCGATCTCGAAGGGCTCGTCGGGCATGAAATCGGCCACTTTCGGACGACCGAAACGAAGGTAGACGGGACCTTCGTACTTGGCTGCTGCGATGGTCGCGTTCTTGGTCTGCGTCCAGTCGCATGGGTTGAGGACCACCATGTCGGGGAGGACTCGCATCAAAGCGATGTCTTCCATGGTCTGGTGGGTCGCTCCGTCTTCACCGAGAGTGAGTCCGGCGTGGGAAGAAGCGATCTTGACGTTCGTCTTGCCGTAGCAGACTTCCATCCTGATCTGGTCGTAGACCCTACCGGTTACGAATTCGGCGAATGAGCCTGCGAAGGGAACGAGACCTGTGATGGCCATTCCGGAGGCTACTCCGATCATGTTGGATTCAGCGATGCCGCATTCGAAGTACCTGTCGGGGAACTCTGCTGCAAAGGCATCCATCTTGAGCGAACCTTTGAGGTCGGCGGTCAATGCCACAACCCTGGGGTCGGCTTTTCCGGCCTGATGAAGGCCCTCACCGAAACCGCTGCGGGTGTCTTTCTTTCCTCTATCGATGTATTTTTTCATGATATTCACAATTTTAGAAGTCTCCCAATGTCTCTTCAAGCTGGCTCAGGGCAACCTTGGCCTGCTCCTCGTTGGGAACGCTGCCATGCCACTTGTGGGTTCCGGCCATGAAATCGACGCCATGACCCATCTCGGTCTGGAACAGGATCATGACCGGCTTGCCTTTGCCTTCAAAGTCCTTTGCCTTGCGGAAGGCTTCGAGGATCTTGTCCATGTCGTGGCCGTCGGCCTCGATGACTTCCCATCCGAAAGCTCTCCACTTCTCTCCGAGGTCTCCAAGACCAGCGACATCTTCGGTCCTGCCGTCGATCTGCTGTCCGTTGACATCAGTGAAAGCGATGAGGTTGTCCACCTTGTGGTGGGCTGCGAACATCGCTGCCTCCCAGATCTGGCCTTCTTCGGTCTCTCCGTCACCGCAGAGTACGAAGACGGTGTGATTGTCCTTCGCTGCCTTCTTTCCGAGAGCCATTCCAATGGCCACGGAAAGTCCCTGACCGAGGGAACCTGCTGCCTGGAACACTCCGGGCAAGACCTTCCTGACGGAAGGATGACCCTGAAGGCGAGTCCCGAACTTGCGGAAGCTGGCCATTTCGGAGATCGGGAAATATCCAGCCCTTGAGAGGATGGAATAGTACATGGGTGTGAGGTGTCCGGCGGAGAGGATGAACATGTCCTGGTCCTTGCCTTCACGAGTCCAGGTGGCCGGGTCCTGGTCCATGACTCCGAAGTAGAGCGCAGTCATGAAATCAGTGCTGCTCATGGAGCCTCCCGGGTGTCCGGATTTGGCTTCTACGACCATCCTGATGATGTCTCTTCTTACTTGAGAGGCAATCTTCTTCAGATCTTCTGTTGATTGCATTTGCTGTTTGATAATTTGAATTTGATTTATGCTAATTGGTGATAGCTTGCAAATATAATCCTTTTTTATCTCAACAGGAAATTTTAACTTTGCCTTGCTGTAATAAAGGCTAAAAAATAAACTTCATAATCGATGGCACAAGTAGTTATAATGCCCAAGCAAGGGCAATCTGTAGAAAGTTGCATTGTTACTGAATTCAAGAAAAAAGTCGGGGATAAGGTCGCTGTAGGTGACATTCTCTTCAGCTATGAGACCGACAAGGCCTCCTTCGACGAGGAGTCGAAAGTGGAGGGCACCGTCCTGGCTTGCTTCTTCAATGATAATGATGAGATTCCTTGCCTCACCAACGTGATGGTCATCGGCGAGCCCGGGGAGTCCTTCGAGGAATTCGCTCCGACCGGTGCCGCGTCCGAGCCTGCAGCACAGCAGCCGGAAGCCAAGGCTGCCGAGGCTCCTGCAAAGGCAGAGGCACCCGCTGCACAGGCTCCTGTTCAGGCGGCCGCCGTCTCAGGAGATGCGGTTTCCACCGCCATCTCTCCGAGGGCAAGGCATCTTGCAGAAGAAAAAGGGATCGATCCTTCCAGGATAGCCGGTTCCGGCCCTGGTGGAAGGGTGATTGAAAGGGATGTTATCGCTGCTGCTACCGCACCTATGACCGGCCTCGCCAAGGCCATGATGGCTGAAGGCGGACTTCAGGCTCCCGCAAGCGGTACAGGAATCGGCGGCATGGTCAAGGGTTCCGACCTCAAGACTTGGAAACCTTCCCACACCGACATTGCAGGCGAGGGTACCGAATTCACTGTCGAGAAGATGTCCAACATGCGCAAGCTCATCGCCAAGAGCATGTACAATTCCCTTCAGAATTCCGCACAGCTTACCCATATGCTCGGTGCTGACGCAAGGAAGATCCAGGCTCTCCGCAAGAAGGCCAAGAAGGCTCTTGAAGAAGGCCGCATAGATGTCAATGTGACGATCAACGACCTTGTCTGCTTCGCAGTGATTAAGGCCCTGAAGAAATTCCCGAAGGTCAATTCACACTGCCTTGGTGATTCAATGCGCCTGTTCAACACCGTCAACCTCGGTTGCGCGGTGGACACTGAGCGTGGCCTCATGGTCCCTTGTGTCAAGCATGCAGAAGACCTGAACATCACCGGCCTGAGCAAGGCTCTCAAGCAGGTCGCCGATGACTGCCGCAAGGGCAGCATCAATCCCGACCTCCTTTCGGCCGAAGCGGCTTCCTTCACTGTCTCCAACCTTGGCGGTTTCGGAGTCGAGTGGTTCACCCCTGTCATCAACCTGCCTCAGAGCGGGATCCTTGGTGTCGGAACGATCGTTCCTCGTCCGAAGGACCTGGGCGGCGGAGTCTATGCTTTCGTCCCTTATCTCGGACTGTCCCTTACCTATGACCATAGGGCTCTGGATGGTGGCGAGGCAACCCGTTTCCTCAAGCAGGTTGCAACAGAGATCGAGACCCTCGAGGTGGAATTCTAGTAAGAGAATATCAATTTTTCCAATATGTACGATTTAGCGATCATCGGCGGCGGTCCCGGAGGTTATGTGGCCGCAGAAAGGGCTGGGGCAGCCGGCCTGAAAGTCGTTCTTTTTGAAAGGAAGTCCCTCGGTGGCGTGTGCCTGAATGAAGGCTGCATCCCTACCAAGACCCTCCTTTACAGTGCGAAAGTGTACAACTATGCCAAGACAGGCGACCATTACGGCGTCTATGTCAGCGATCCTTCTTTCAAGTATGATGAGATCGTGGCCCGCAAGGACAAGGTTGTCAAGAAACTTGTCGGCGGTGTCAAGGCTGCCATGAAGGGCAACAAGGTTGAAGTCGTTGCCGAGAATGCCACGATCCAGGGTCGTGATTCAGAGGGAATCAAGGTCGAGGCTGGCGGAAATGTCTATGCTGCCAAGAACCTGCTCATCTGCACGGGTTCCGAGGCTGCGGTTCCTCCGTTCCCCGGTCTTAAGGAAGCAGGCGATGTCATTGTGACCAACCGTGAGATACTGGCCCTCAAGGAGCGTCCTGAGGAACTGGTGGTGATCGGAGGCGGTGTCATCGGAATGGAGTTCGCCGCTTTCTTCAGCACTCTCGGAACAAAGGTGACCGTCGTGGAGATGCTTCCCAAGATCCTCGGTCCCCTTGATGACGAGATCAGCGAGATGCTCCAGAAAACTTAT
>CADBMD010000036.1 GCA_902795735.1 uncultured Bacteroidia bacterium | reverse complement strand
TTCCTACATCCCCAAGGGTTACGAAATCCCTACCGACATAGACTACTTCCACATCACCACCAACAACACCATCTACGGTACCGAGATCAAGGAAGACATCGACTGCCCGGTTCCCCTCATCGCCGACATGAGCTCCGACATCATGAGCCGTCCCGTTGACGTGTCCAAGTACGACCTCATCTACGGTGGTGCGCAGAAGAACGTAGGCCCTGCCGGCGTGATCTTCGCCATCATCAAGAAAGACTCTCTCGGAAGGGTTTCAAGGTACATCCCCACGATGCTTGACTATCGCACCCACATCGACAAGCTTTCAATGTTCAACACTCCGCCGGTGTTCTCGATATTCATGATGAACGAGACACTCAAGTGGCTCAAGGGCATCGGAGGCGTCGAGGCCATCCACAAGATCGACACCGAGAAAGCCAACCTCCTCTACGGAGAAATCGACCGCAACCCTCTCTTCGTCGGAACCGCCGCCAAGGAAGACCGCTCCATAATGAACGTCTGCTTCGTAATGGCTCCCGGCTATGAGACCCTGCAGGACGAGTTCCTCGCTTTCGCAAAGGACCATGGCATGGTAGGAATCAAGGGACACCGTTCAGTCGGCGGATTCAGGGCTTCCCTGTACAACGCCTGCACCCTCGAGGATGTCCAGGCTCTCGTAGACTGCATGAAGGAATTTGAAACACTCAAGAAATAAGCTGTCATGAAGGTATTGATTGCAACGCAGAAACCTTTCTCCGCCGCAGCAGTGGCTGGGATCAAGGAGATCGTCACAGGCGCGGGCCACGAGTTCGCAGCCTTGGAGAAATATGCCGATGCTTCCGAACTCATCGCAGCAGTGGCCGATGTGGATGCCCTGATCATCCGCTCCGACAAAGTGACTGCCGAAGTTCTCGATGCAGCTAAGAACCTCAAGATAGTCGTCCGCGCAGGCGCAGGCTTCGACAATGTCGACCTGGCAGCAGCCACGGCCCACAATGTCGTGGTCATGAACACCCCCGGACAGAATTCAAACGCCGTAGCCGAACTGGCTGTTGCCATGATGATATTCATGGCCCGTACCCAGTTCACTCCTGCGACCGGAAGTGAAGTCCAAGGCAAGCGTCTCGGAATACAGGCTTTCGGCAATGTCGGACGTCTCGTCGGGGCCAAAGCCAAGGCTCTCGGAATGGAGGTCTACGCCCTCGATCCCTTCCTCAAACCCGAGCAGATCGAGGCCGGCGGTGCCAAGCCGGTTTCTGACCTCAACGAACTGTATTCAGGTTCAGACTTCGTCTCCATCCATATTCCCGCACTTCCCTCCACCATCAAGAGCATCGGCTACGACCTTATCACCAGGATGCCCAAGGGTGCCTGCCTCGTGAACACCGCCCGCAAGGAGGTCATCGACGAGGAAGGGCTGGAGAAGGCCTTGGAAGAGCGTCCCGACCTCAAGTACGTCACCGACGTGATGCCTGACAACTACGAGACCCTCAGGGAGAAGTTCGGTCTCCGAGTCTTCGCAACTCCGAAGAAGATGGGGGCACAGACTGCTGAAGCCAACATGAATGCAGGACTTGCAGCCGCACGTCAGATCTGCGACTTCTTCGCCACCGGCAATACCCGTTTCCAGGTCAACAAATAGTGTCATTCTATGGTACGAGTAAAACCTTTCGCGGCAATCCGCCCGCCCAAAGACATTGTCACTGAAGTCGCCGCTCCGCCGTACGACGTCCTGAACTCCGCCGAGGCTAAGGAAATGGCCGGAGAGAAATCCCTCCTGCACATCACAAAGCCTGAAATAGATTTCGACCCGATGCTCGAGGATCATGACCCGAAGGTGTACGATAAAGCCGTCGAGAATTTCAAGGCATGGCAAGCCAAAGGCTGGCTCAGGCGCGATGCCAAGGAATGCTACTACGTCTATGCCCAGACCATGGAGGGCCGTACCCAGTACGGTCTTGTACTCTGTGCTCACACTGACGACTACGCCACCGGCAAGATCAAGAAGCATGAGCTCACACGAAAAGACAAGGAAGATGACCGCATGGTCCATGTTAGGATCCAGAACGCCAATATCGAACCTGTCTTCTTCGCCTACAAGGATAACGACATCCTGAACAAGATAGTGGCCCAGACCGTAACTCGCGAACCTGAATATGATTTCACTGACGAGAACAACTTCGGCCACAAGTTCTGGGTAATCGACGATGACAAGACCATCGACCAGATCACACGTCTTTTCTGCGGTGATGTGGAGGCGTTCTATGTCGCTGACGGTCACCACCGTACCGCAGCTGCCGCCCGTGTCGGAGCTGAGAAGAGGGAGCAGAACCCTCACCATACCGGAGATGAGGAGTACAACTTCTTCATGGCCGTGTGTTTCCCTGAGAGCCAGCTGAAGATCCTGGATTACAACCGCGTAGTCAAGGACCTGAATGGCCTTTCCTCGGAGGAATTCCTGAATGCCCTTGGCAAGGATTTCATCGTCAAGGAGATGGGAACCGGGATCTATCATCCTGACCACCTTCACAATTTCTCGATGTACCTGGATGGTAAATGGTATTCTCTCGAGGCTCTTGAGGGAAGATACGATGATGCTGATCCCATCGGAGTGCTGGATGTCACCATCCTTTCGAACCTCGTGCTCGACAGGATCCTCGGCATAAAGGACCTTCGGACCGACAAGAGGATTGATTTCGTAGGTGGTATCAGGGGACTGGGCGAGCTTTCCCGCAGGGTCGATTCCGGTGAGATGAAGGTCGCTTTCGCTCTCTTCCCGGTTTCGATGAAGCAGCTGATCGATATCGCTGACACTGGCAACATCATGCCGCCGAAGACCACTTGGTTCGAGCCTAAGCTCCGTTCCGGTCTCTTCATCCATTCCCTGGACTGATCAACCAATCCAATTATGAATATTTCGGCAAAGAGGGGCTCTCATTAACTCGGGAGTCCCTCTTTCAGTTTACCTCTATAACGGTGGTGGGGTCTATAGGTAATCCATGTTAATAGCGGATGCAGACGGGGCCGAGCAGGCCGGAATCATGCAGCGGACTGTCGGCCCTGGGACCGGCAATGGTCCAAGTCTTCCTCAAAGCTTCTTCCTGGCCGGCATCATAGACAAGACGATTGTACCACGTACCGGTTACATCGACTGTGATAGTATTCTCGCCTTCATGGACAAGATGCCCGACCGGAAGACGGTAAGGTGCTGTCCAGCAGACTCCGGCAGCTTCACCGTTGACCTTGACATCAGCGATGAAATCGACCTTCCCGAGATCGAGGACAACGTCCTTTCCGACCATGCCTGCAGGGACATCCACTTTCACTGAATATGTCGCAGTTCCCGAGAAAGACCGTCCTTCACTTCCGAGGACTTCGATGTCTTTCCAAGGAAGCAAGGCATCCAGCCGGACAGGCTCCTTCGGAGCTCCCCAGCCATCAGGGAAAGACACGGTCCACCCGTCAACGGCCATGGTCCGGCCCTTCCCCCCAGAGAGTTTCTCTTTCCGCGAAGCCTTGTCCTGACGGAAGACGATGAAACCGCCTTCAGCCTTATCCAGGTCAAGGGTTATCTTCTTGAGTTTCCCCCAACCACGTGCCTTAAGCTGACGGATGCTTCCATCGACAGGATTCCACCACTGGGCTTTCCCCTTTGCACGAAGACGGACTGTCCCATGGAAATCTTCCCCGGAGGGAGCAGCGATGAAGAACCAGTGTGCGCCATCGGATTCCCTTTCACACCAGAGCAAGTCAGGATTCTCACAGATAATGTGAGGCTGGAGCCCAAAGGCTTCCAAGGCATCATCCAAAGACATATTCACTGCAATGGATCCCTTACCCATCTTGTTGATCTTCCCGGGCTCCAGGTCGCCCCAAAGGCCGATAACCTCCTCATTGAACCGCCTGAGCATTTCTTCTCCACCTCCCAAAGTAGCCGGCTCGACAGGAGCATTACCTATGACTTTAGCTCCGGCAAGGACAAGTTCATGGATCTTGGCAACAGTCTCAGGCAGCATGCGTTCATTCTCGGGAATCCACAAGACCTGGTAGGAGATCCCTTCCGGAGTCACGATCCGGCCATCCTTGACGCTCAGCCGGTTCAACAATGCGTCAGGATTGCAATAGTCGTATTTGAACCCTTCCGGGAAACGGATATCTCCAGACTGCCTCTTTCCGCTGCCAGTGTACTGGAATGGCTTGTGCCCGACCTCATCACCAAGGTACCACAACACATCGATTACCGGGAATCCACGTTCGAGCATATAGCTCTGGCGGGCAAGGAAACTGGTGAAATACGGCATGTATTTCCACCATGTCTGCCCACGAAGGAATGGAGTCCCGATCGCATTGGCGAAACTGGTTCCCGGAGGCAGGAAGCCGATCTGAGGATTATGGGTATAAGTGTGGAAGACATTGTGCGTTACACCTTCGCTCATGTTGAAGTTCGCGACATCGCGCAGCATCTGCCAATGCTCGTCCCATGTGAGGGAAAAACTGGTAAAACATTCAGCAGCCACCCTGGGTTTTCCATAAATATGGGCTGCGGAAGCCGTAGGCCTGATGGGCTTGAAATCCAGGTCTCCTACATAGCCTTCTGAAAAAGGCTGCCAGAACTCACACATCGGGACATCGGCATACTTGAAGTATTCCATTGGATCCATGGTCACCACATCGCTTCCTGCAGTCTCGTACTGCACTTTCATTCCCTTGCCATGGGCAAGGTCAGTCATCTTCCTGAAGAAGTTCTCGCAGTACAGATCGTTCACGACCCGCCTCCAGTCAATCAGGAAACGGCTTGTTTCTTCCTGGCTGTCGACAACATAACCCATAAGGGCTGGCAGATGTTCCTTCAACGAATAGCCGGCAGATTTTCCGAATATGTCGTCCATGCCGGACGTCCATGTCTGGGTGTGGCACTCCCAGCTGTCCATCAACATGCCGGAAGCCTTTCCTCCAAGCGGGCCATCCTGGAGCATTCCGACATAATTGGCGAACTGGATTTCTGCACCTTTGGGATCGAATTTGCTGCACTCCCAACCTGTAGCTTCCGGAGGGGCCGGGGAGTTTCGCCTGCCCGAATTGACATGTCCGATGCGCAGGACCGTCCATTTGCCCTCCGGTAATACACCCTCAGGAGCTGTCCAGTCAAGCCTGCCGGAAGCATCCATCTTGCCCGAAAGGTCGATTATGTCTTCTGCACGTACGAATGACCTTGCATCCTGCTCCGTGTGCTCCTGGTACGGCTCCTTGGCTATCAGAGACCAGCCTGCCTCGCCTCTCCAGCTGTTCTTGCGGGCAGCTGAAAGGAACCGGACAAACCTGACACTCGCCGGATGGGAATTGGACAGAGTGAATGAATAGCTCTTGGCATCATGCACCTCATTGCATGCCAGGGCCATCTCATAAGGGAAGCCATCCTGCCAGTTGCTCATCGGAAGGTCCGCATCTACAAGAGTCTGTCTGTCCCCTGAAGACAGGTTCGCTACGAGCTTGACGTGTATTCCGGGATTATAGCAGAAGTTATGCGAAAAAGCCCCTACAGGAGGTAATTCCAAGGTACGGATGACACTGCCTTCCGGAAGTGTGAAGGTGACAGTGTTGGAAGACGGCTTGTCCAGGGACAGCCCATTGCCTCCCTTTCCCTCGACCAGGGCTTTCCAGGAATCATCCGAAGCCTCGAGGACCGATGGCTGAAGTGGTGTGCCCACATCTCCCAAAGGGGTAGGGAAAGCCAAGACGGCTATGTCCTGATAGTCTCTCCAAGGTTCTTCCTGACTGACCGCCTTCGGCAAAGGCAAGGACAGCTTGTCGCCAGCGGATATGTCAGTCCTGGTCCAGACAAGTTCCCGCATGGCATTCTCCGGCTTGATCCACGGACCTCCGGCCATGGACCAGCCAGGACAGGTCTGTACAGTCAGCCTGAGGCCCAGGCTGTCCGCCTTCCGGCCAAGATAGCCGACCATGTCTTCCCACTCAGGGCTCAAGGTTGTAAGCTGATGACCGGTAGCAGGCCAGGGACCGCCGAAATAGCCGTGGAACCACTGCACGCCGCTAAGGCCGGCATCATGGATGGCCTGGAGGTCGGCATCGATCCCCTCCTTGGACACATTGCCGCCGATGAAATGGAACCAGGTTTCCGGATAGAAAACCTTCCCGGGATTCAGGAACATGGTTTCATCCTGGGAAGAGAAAGGAGCCTTCAAAAGATCTCCATCAGGCACAATGTCCACTGCCTGGCCGGCAGCGGACATTGAGACAAAGGTCAGTACTGAAACCGAGAGTACCGATAAGAACCTGCTCCGCATCATTTCTTTCCGATGAGAGACTTGACATAAGAATAGAATTCAGGATCTTCGCCGACGACGGTCTTGTTGATCGTTCCGTCAGGATTGAGGATGACCTTTGTCGGATAACCCTGGATAGCGTAGGTCAGCGAAACATCGATAGTCTTGTCACCGGGGTTGTAAACATGGAGCCAGGGAAGTTCATGTTCGACTATGGCCTTCTTCCAGACTTCCTCCGTGTCACGGCAATCAATGCTCAGGATCTCGATCTTGCCCTTGGCATCCTTGTAAAGTTGCTTCATGTCAGGAATGCCCTTCTTGCACCAATAGCACCATTCTCCCCAGAAATCGAGGACGATGTACTGGCCCTTGTTGTAGAGGGAAGATAGTGTGAAGTCCTCACCCTTTTCATTCTTGAGTGTAAAATCGGGTGCCTGCATGCCGTCCTTGACAAGTTCCGCAGCCTCGGCCCTTGCCTTGACCTTCTCGACGCCGGTCTTGATGTTATCCACTATAGGTTTCATCACTCCGTTCTTCACGCTCTCAGGGATGGACTCGATGGCTTCCAGCGCATCCTTTCCATCTTCCCCGATCAGGTTGGAAAGGAGGGTGGCTGCATAGAGGCTTGAAGGATTGCCCTTGACGAAATCCTTGGTGATTGCATTGATCTTGTCGTTGACCTCGTTGTAAGACTCAAGGATGGAATCCTGCTTGGCTTCATCGCCTTCCGCAGCACGGTATTCATCCACTATCTTTGCCAGTTTCTCCCTCTCATCGGCACAGAGATCTTCATAAGCCTTCTGGTCCTGATAGAATTTGCTGCCCCCGACGACAAGCGAATCCAATGTTCCGCTGATCCTGGCATTCTCGCCGGGAACATAGGTCAGGGTAGCGAAAGAATTCTCTTCCGAAGCAGGATCGCTTATGCGCAATCCCCTTACAGTAGTGTCCGCGAAATCAAAGGTGAAATCTCCTCCTGCCGCGGGGATGACGACAGTACTGATAGGAGTCCTGGATTTGAGGATATCGAAGACTTCTACCTTGAGGGAATCTCCCTTAATAGAGTCCAAGTGCCCTGAGACAGCGGCTTTTTCCGCACAAGAGACGCAGGAGAGCAAAATAGCCACGGCTGCAGAATAGATAGTTGTCTTTTTCATTTTGTTATGTTGTTTTAATTTACTATTCATCAATCTGCCTGACCTCAGGGAAAAGTCCGAACAGTTCAGCGTCGATCTTGTCCGTGATTACCTGGAAATCCTCAGGACGGTTTTCGAACTTGATGTCATCAACGTTCACTATGAGGAGATGTCCGTCATATTCCTTGATCCAGTCTTCGTAACGCTTGTTAAGCCCCGTCAGGTAATCGATCCTGATGCTGCTCTCGTATTCCCGACCGCGTTTCTGGATCTGAGCCACCAGGTTGGGGATCGAAGAACGGAGATAGATCAGCAGGTCAGGCTTGCTCACAAGGGACATCATCAGGTCGAACAAGTCCGAATAATTCTCAAAGTCACGGGTGCTCATCAGGCCCATGGCATGCAGGTTGGGGGCGAAAATCCTTGCATCTTCATAGATGGTCCTGTCCTGGATGATGATGTCGCTGCATCTTGAGATCTCGACCACATCCTTGAACCTCTTGTTCAGGAAGTAGATCTGGAGATTGAAAGACCAGCGTTCCATGTCTGCATAGAAATCCGCCAGATACGGATTGAAATCTACGGACTCAAACTTCGGAGTCCATCCATAGTGGGCCGCCAGCATCTTGGTCAGGGTGGTCTTCCCACTGCCTATGTTGCCTGCTATTGCAATGTGCATATCTTATTGATTTTAAAATTATTTTTCCATCGGGAACAAGCCGTAGAGCTCGGCGTCAATCTTGTCGGTTATCAAGGCGAAGTCCTCGGGACGGTTCTCGAAGTCAAGGTTGTCCGTCTCGATAGTAAGCACCCTGCCCTTGTACTCCGCGATCCACTTCTCATAGCGTTCATTCAGGCCGACGAGATAGTCCAGGCCTATAGACTGCTCGTAGTCGCGGCCCCGTTTCTGGATCTGGGCGACAAGGTGGGGAATCGAACATTTCAGATAGATGAGCAGGTCAGGCCTTCCGGCCATGGATGACATGACTCCGAACAGGTCCATGTAAGTTTCATAGTCCCGCTTGCTGAGGTTCCCCATCGCATAGTTGTTGGCGACGAAGATGTACACACCCTCGAAAAGTGTCCTGTCCTGGATTATGACATCCTTGCTCCTGGATATCTCAAGCACGTCCTTGAATCTCTGGGCGAGGAAATATGTCTCCAGGTTGTAGGACCACCTCGGAATGTCCTTGTAGTAGTCCTCCAGATAAGGATTATAGGTGACGGACTCGTACTTTGGAGTCCATCCATAATGTTTGGCAAGGAGCCTCGTGAGAGTGGTCTTGCCGCTGCCTATGTTTCCAGCGATTCCTATGTGCATGTCCTTTCCTTTTTCAGTCTGTTTCAAATTCCCATGGCTCGTTGAAAGGCTGCAGGAATGGATTGGAGGTCCTTTCAGCAGCGATGGAAGTTTTCGGCCCGTGTCCAGGAAGCACATCCACATCCCCCGGCAGGACCATCAGTTTCTCCATGATAGCCACGATTTCCTTGTCATAGTCACCGCCGAACAAGTCGGATCTTCCGATAGCTCCGGCGAACAGGGTGTCTCCGCTGAAAAGCAGTCCGCACCCCTCGCAGTAGAAGCACACACCTCCTTGAGTGTGGCCTGGGGTGGCGATCACCTTGAAAGAAACCGGTCCGTCTCCCAGGTGCAAGACCTGTCCGTCTTCCAGTCCTGAAAACCCGAAAGAGACATCCGGGGCATCCAGTCCGACTCCTTTTGCAAAAGACCAGTCCCGCTCAAGGATAGGCTTGTCCTCGGAAGACATAAAGACAGGGATGGAGAATTCACGGGCCAGATCGGCTACTCCGAATATGTGGTCGAAGTGGCCATGAGTAAGCCAGATGGCCTTTGGTACAAGTCCCTCTGAAGAGATGTAGCTTCTCAGGCGAAGGCATTCCTCTTCATCGTAGCATCCCGGATCTATGATGGCACAACTCCCCTCCTCATCCCACACGAGATAGGTATTCTCCCGGAAAGGATTGAAGGTAAAGACCTTGACATTGATCTGAGGAGCAGCACCCATAAACCGAAACAAAAGTCCGTTCTCACAAATTTAAGAATAATTCCCTTAGAGACCAAGTACTTCTCTCAGGTAAGGGCCCGTTACTGAGTCAGGGTTGGAAGCAAGTTCTTCCGGAGTCCCTTCTGCCACTATCCTTCCTCCACCCTGGCCGCCGTCCGGGCCAAGATCGAATATGTAATCGACGCTCTTCAGGATGTCAAGGTTATGTTCTATGATGATTACAGTGTTGCCTTGGTCAACCAGCTGCTGCAGCACGTTAAGAAGGACCTTTATGTCTTCGAAATGAAGCCCGGTAGTAGGCTCGTCCAGGATGTAGAGGGTGTTGCCGGTAGCGGTCTTGAAAAGCTCAGCCGCCAGCTTCATTCTCTGGCTCTCCCCGCCGGAAAGGGTAACCGCACTCTGGCCAAGATGGACATAGCCGAGGCCGACATCCACAAGAGCCTTCAGCTTGCGGGCAATGGAAGGGATGGGCTTGAAAAACTCATAGGCCTCGGCGATAGGCATTTCAAGGACATCACTGATGTTCTTCCCTTTGTAGTGGACAGCCAGGGTATCTTCCTTGTAGCGCCTGCCCCGGCATTCGTCGCAGACGACATTGACCGAAGGAAGGAAATTCATCTCTATGACCTTGATCCCTGCACCGTTGCAGGCTTCGCAACGTCCTCCTGGAACATTGAAGGAGAAGCGGCCGGCCTTGAACCCTCTGACTTTTGCATCCGGTGTGTCTTCGAAGAGATTCCTGATGTCGCTCATGACTCCTGTGAAAGTGGCGGGGTTGGACCTGGGCGACCGGCCTATGGGGCTCTGGTCGATTTCGATCAGCTTGTCGATATTCTTCAGACCTTCCACCGATGAATATGGCAGGGGACGCAGCTTTGCCCTGTGCAGCTTGTTCTTCAGCACCGGCATCAGAGTCTCATTGATAAGGGAAGACTTGCCGCTTCCACTGACTCCGGCGACCCCGATGAAGCATCCGAGAGGAAAAGTCACGTCTATATCCTTGAGGTTGTTTCCCTTCGCCCCTTTAAGAGTGAGGGTAAGCCCGTTCCCGGAACGCCGACCGGAAGGTACCGGGATGGTCCTCTTCCCCTGCAGGTAATCCAGCGTGAGGGACTCTCCGAATATGCAATGGCTTGTGTCTGAAGGAATATTCCCGGATGTCAAAGCATCCAGAGGGGCGCTGAGGCAGATCCTGCCGCCATTCTCCCCTGCCCCGGGGCCTACATCGACCAGCCAGTCGGCATTCATCATAGTCTCCAGGTCATGCTCCACCACCATGACGGAATTGCCTTCATCCCTGAGTTCCTTCAGGGAGGCGATAAGTTTCCGGTTGTCCCGCTGGTGCAGTCCGATCGAAGGCTCATCCAGGATGTAGAGCACATTGACAAGCTTCGATCCGATCTGCGTCGCAAGCCTGATACGCTGGCTTTCTCCTCCGGAAAGAGATGCTGTAGGACGGTCCAGCGAAAGATAATCCAAACCGACATCAAGCATGAACTTCACCCTCTCGTCCAGTTCCTTGAGAATGTCACGGGCGATGTTGTTCTCCCGTTCGTTGAACTTGGAAGGCAATGAAGACAGCCAATCCTTGAGATCGGTCATTTCCATCGCCGCCACTTCTGAAATGGTCTTCCCGTCTATCTTGAAACACTTGGTGTTTTCGTTAAGACGCGTGCCATGGCAGACTGGGCACTCCACCTTCTCGTCTATGTCTTCCACTATCCCACCGAAAGACACCATTTCGGAAAGGTTTCCTTCTCCAACACGGAAAAGCTCGTCGCTGCCGAAAATGATGTGCGAAACCGCTTCATCAGGAACCGTGTCAATCGGATCGAAGAGGGAAAAACGGTACTTGCGGGCTATGGAACGGATGATGTCGAATTTCTTGTTCTCCCGGACCTTGCCGAGGGGCACTATTCCGCCATCGGCGATAGAAACGCTCCTGTCAGGGATGATAGTGTCCAGGTTGACATCCACGATCATGCCAAGGCCCTTGCAGTGAGGGCAGTAGCCTTCTGGCGAATTGAAAGAGAAAGAATGCGGAGCCGGCTCCTGAAGCGAAAGCCCAGACTCTGGATCGACAAGGTGCTTGGAAAAGTGCCTCAGGGCATCCGATCCGCTTTCCAGCATGGCTATCGAGCCTTTCCCCAGGTTGAGGGCTGTCATGACTGATTCACGGACCCTCTTGACGTCGTCTCCGGATGGTTTGAGTTTATCCACGACCAGTTCGATGAAATGTCCCTTGTAGCGGTCAACGGCATCCATTTCGGACAGGGGATGGATCTCTCCATCCACCCGCACCTCGGTGTACCCGCGCCGGCGGAGCTGGTCGAAAAGTTCCCTGTAATGACCCTTCCTGCCCCTGACCATCGGAGCAAGCAGGTAGCATTTCCGGCCCTTGTATTCCTCCATGATCAGATCCACAATCTGTTCATCGGTATAGCGGACCATCTCCTTCCCCGTCGCCGGGGAATAAGCCCGGGACGCCCTTGCATAGAGAAGCCTGAGGAAATCGAATATCTCGGTGATCGTACCGACAGTGGACCTGGGATTGTTGCCGGTTGTCTTTTGTTCGATGGCTATGATTGGACTCAGACCCTCGATGCTTTCGACCTCAGGCTTTTCAAGGATACCCATGAAGTGCTTCGCATAAGTGGACAGGGTGTCCATGTAGCGTCTCTGACCCTCGGCATAGATCGTGTCGAACGCAAGGGAAGACTTGCCGCTACCGCTCAGTCCGGTCACTACCACAAAGCTATCCCGAGGAATGTCCACATCGACACCCCTCAGGTTATGGGCCTTCGCCCCCCGTATCCTGATAAATTCCTTACTTTTCATCTGTACCTCTATGCTCAATCTTGAGCACTGCTGATGAGCCCCAAAGAAATAAGCCGCATTGATGTCAAATCCCCGATATCCTCCCCATAGGCATACAGCAAATAGTGGTCACGGATATCTGTGCCCGGGACTTGCTGTACCTTGACCCTGACATACTTGGGAGCTTCGGCTTTGCCGATGCCAAGGTAGAGATTGATTCCGTTAGAGAACAATCTGGGGTCCGTCCTTTTGTCAAGTTTCAGGTAAAAGGAACAGTTGCTTCCATCAGGTTCAGCTATACAATCCTTTATTAACAGTCCTTCAAGATCGACGTTTTTACACAAGAGGAAGTTCTTCTGGTCTCCTTCTTCGATCGTAAATCTCTCGAAATACCCGTCTTCCCTATAGAACAGACGCTTCCAGTCAGGTAATGAGTGCCTGTCTGGAAGAGAAGCCCCGGATTCATCCAAGATGAAGTTGGCGAGTTTGTAGTCACAAATGCGAGCACCTTGGCTTGAAAGATGCTGGTTCTCATTGCGTGTGTTTTCGAAACAATCTTTGGTGAAAAGTTCCGGATCATACTGCTCCTGAAGGTCCAGCCATATTCCGTCAGGACCGATTACCCTGGATAGGATCGTCTTCCATGATTGATAGTTCGTAAGATGTTTCTGGTACATCGGAACAGTCAGATAAACCAATGGAATACCCTTTCTCCTGCAGAGAGACTGGATCTTCTTGACAGCAGTGTAGCTTTCACGGTTAACGCGGAATTCATTACCATCAACGACAGGGCCCAGGGCATCATAAAGGCTGTCTGTACTTTCGGTTATACCCGAATTGAAGCGAGTGAACCTGCCAAGTTCCAGATCATTCTTGTGATGGGCAATGTTCTGCCCCTTTTTGTTCTTTCGGATCTGGGCAGGGTCCCTGAATATAAAATCATGGTTGCGGACGGATGTTGACCATGCGGAGAGATAATTGTCCGAAGAGAACAGGACCGGAGCAGAGACTAGCTTGTGAAAGATGTTATGCCTGCTTGAAAAACTTTTGAACTGATTGGAAAGATTACCGGCGCTGAGTTTTCTCACATGTTTGTCGTCGATTCCATATGTTTCAAGCACGACAAGTTTAGGATTACATCTGGTCAGGGCTTCCTTAAGGCCATAGTAAGTGTCAATGACTGGAGCTCCGGAAGAAGCCAGGATAAAGCAGTTGGCTCCGAGAAGACAGGAAAGATGATTGGGATTGATTCCTGTATAGAGATGGGAGTTCCCTATCAAGAGGACATCCACGTCATTATTCTTGGTAAAGTCGTAAAAAGCGTTCCACGCAGATTGCTCATGATTATTGTTCAAATCAGCATTGAAAAGCCCTGTACGGTCGATCAGGAAGATGATTCCCCCGACCACGGCCATCAGAAGCAAGAGTTTCAGATACAATTGTTTCATGGCATCAAAACTGGAAATAAATGAACGCATTGTCATTGGCGCCATAGACCCCTAGATAGAGAACGGAAAGCACCAATGCCACATAAAGGATCCAGCGCAGAACTACAGGAGTACCGAAGAAAGCCTTTTCGAGTTTCTCCTGCCGTCCTTGTGACAGGAGTTCATAGAGCATCAATCCAATGATAAGCAAGAAAGAGAAACGTAGCTCAGGCATCAACATCCCGCAGGTGGAAAGCAATTCCGGCTTTGAAAAACCGAGGTTCCCGAAAACCGTCATCGCATCCTGGAAAGAAGCCGCCCTGAAGAAGACCAGCGAGAAAGCCCAGACTGCAAAAACGAACAGGCAGGATGAGATTTTTGCGAACCATCCTTCAGGCTTCATGCTGAAAACCTTGCTCGTCATGACAAGGAACAAGCCGTTGACGCAGCCCCATATTACAAAATTCCATGACGCTCCGTGCCAAAGGCCGCTGACGGCAAAGACAATCATCACATTGACGATCGTCCGCATTTTCCCGCGACGATTGCCTCCAAGCGGAATATAGAGGTAATCCATGAACCAGGAAGTCAGCGTGATATGCCACCTCTTCCAGAATTCCTTGAAACTCGTCGAGAGATATGGACGATTGAAGTTATTGTGCAGCCTGAAACCAAACAAACGGGCCGTACCGATGGCGATTTGGGAATAGGCGGAAAAGTCGAGATATAGCTGGAATGCGAAGAAAAGGACTGCAACCAGGCAAGAAATACCTTGATGGGAAGCCGGATCTGCATAAACCGAATCCACGAAGACCGCAAGACGGTCTGCTATGACCATCTTCTTGAAGAGACCCCAGGCTATCATCAAAAAGCCCCATCTAGCATCTTCATAGACAAATTCCTTTTTTTCGGCGAATTGCGGCAAGAGATCCCTGGATCTCTCTATAGGTCCGGCAATCAACTGCGGGAAAAAGGCTATGAAAGTAAAGAAGGCCACCGGATCCTTTGTCGGGGAGGTCTTCCTGTAGTAGATGTCGAGAACATAGCTCAACCCCTGGAACGTGTAGAAACTGATTCCGACAGGAAGTACTATGTCAAGCGGATTGAATCCATTGCCATGCCCAGTCAGCCAACCGAAGGCGGCAGAGAAGCTCTCCGCAAAAAAGTTGAAATACTTGAAAAAACACAAGGCGCCGAGATTTACCACAAGCGCCAGTATCAGCACTCCCTTAGCATTCTCGCCCCTCTCCTGCTTCCTGGATATGAACATCCCGGAAAGATAATCGACAGCAGAGATGGAGATAATCAAAGGGAGCAGTTTCCAATTCCACCAGCCATAGAAAAAGTAGCTGGCAATGAGGAGAAAAAAATTCCTATAACCTACGTTCTTACGGAACAAGGTCCAATAAAGAACGTAGGTTATAGTTAAGAAAAACCCGAAGGTCAGTGAATTGAACAGCATCTCTTACCAGGCAAGGGCCGAGGCGCCGAGGATGGCTGCGTCAGACTCCTTCAGGGATGAATAGACGAGTTTGACTTTGCCTCTCCACAAAGGAAGGACGTTGGCGTTCATCGACTTCTCGATTGGCCCGGTAAGGAACTCCTTGCTCCTGGCCAGTCCACCGAAGAGGACGATAGCCTCGGGAGCTGAGAATTCGATGAAGTCTGCGAATGCCATTCCGAGGAGGGTTCCTGTGTAGTCGAAGACCTTGAGAGCGAGGGCGTCCCCTTCCTTTGCCGCCTCATAGACATCCTTGGAAGTGATAACGTCCAGGCTGCGGAGAAGAGAAGGTTCATCGCTCATCTCCAGCCACTCACGGGCTGTACGGGCCATTCCGATAGCCGAGCAGTAAGTCTCGAGGCAACCGTTCTTGCCGCAGTTGCAGAGCCTGCCGTTGTTGCGGACCAGGGTCGTGTGGCCGAGCTCTCCGGCAAAACCGTCATGGCCATAGACCATCTCACCGTTGATGACGATACCGCTTCCGACACCGGTTCCAAGGGTGATCATGATGAAATTCTTCATTCCCCTGGCAGCGCCATAAGTCATTTCGCCCATGGCCGCCGCATTGGCGTCATTGGTAAGGGTGACAGGGATTCCGCCCATGGCATCCTTCAGGAGGGCCGCAAAATGGATGGAACCCGAACGGCCCCACGAAAGGTTCACGGCATTCTCTATGTCTCCGGTGTAGAAATTGGCGTTGGGAGCTCCTACTCCGATCCCGCGGATCTTTCCTTCGGCACCGGCTTCGGCGATGAGCTTCTTCAACGCATCGGACAGTTCGCTTATGAACGGCTCCACGGTTGTGTGGTTGTCAGTCCTGATGACTGTCTGGGAGATGACGGTGCCACGGGCATCGACGATTCCGCACTTGGTGGTCTGCCCACCTACGTCCACTCCAATTACAAGGTTCTGGTCAATATTATCCATTTCAGAATTCTAAATTATTCAACGACGATGTCCTTGTTGACGTTCTTGGAACCCACAAGGGCATAATAGACAAGGTAACCAAGGCAGATGATGAGCAGCCAGTAACTCTGGAGCGATCCAACCTTGTCGGCAATTGCGTTCTGGACGAAAGGAATGATACCGCCGCCGCAGACCAGGGTCATGAATATACCCGATGCAGGAGCCGTGTACTTGCCGAGTCCCTCGACTGCAAGGTTGAAGATCGCACCCCACATGATGGATGTGCAGAGACCGCACAGGAGGATGAAGACAAGACCGAGAGGCAGAGTCTTTCCGAAGAGGTTGACCTTTGCAGTCTCAGGGATGAAGATTACGCAGAGGAGGAAAAGGATAGCCACGAGGGATGTCCAGAGAAGCATGCTCTTGCTGCTGATCTTGGCACCCACGCTGGCGCCGCAGAGACGGCCGATCAGCATGCAAAGCCAGTAACCGCCGACCATGGTGCCTGCAAGTGCGGGACCTACCCAGTCAAGACCGGAATAGAACACGTTCGCAGTGTTGGGGATACCGACCTCGATACCGACATAGAAGAAGATGGCGATCGCTCCGAGGAGGAAATGACGGAATGACAGGGGGCCGTGAGGGTCTTTATTGACATTGCCGGCAAGGCGGGCCGCCTTTTCCTCTGCAGTCTCCATGTGAGGCTCGGGAATATCTGTAAGGGCGATGATGACGAAGGCAAGGGCGAAGATGACCATGGCGATGACCATCACGGGAGCGGCCTTCGCAACGGTTGCATTCTGAATGCTTCCGCCGACGAGCCATCCGACGAGCATAGGAGCTATGGTCGCACCGATGGAGTTGCAGGATCCACCCCACTGGATCAGCTGGTTACCCCTGTTGCCGCCACCACCGAGGGTGTTGAGCATGGGATTGACGACAATGTTCAGCATACACATCGAGAAACCTGCGATGAAAGCTCCGAACACATAGACCGCGAATGACTGTGCATAGCCGGAGAGGAACTGCACGCCGACACCGACAAGTCCGATGACCACTGCAAGAAGAGAGGTGAACTTGTAGCCTTTCCTCTTGAGGATGATTCCGGCAGGGATACCCATGCAAGCATAAGCGATGAAATTAGCCAGGGAGCCTAGCTGAGAGAGGGCCTTTGTAGCACCGAACTGATTGGTGACGACAACACCCATCGAACCTGCGAGGTTGGTGACGAAAGCGATGATGAAGAACAACGCGAACATCACGATAATCGCAGGAAGATTAGAATTATTCTTTCCCATTTGATTTGATGTTTTTATGTGTAAATAAATTATGTGTCAAACCTGCAATGCATGATTACACAAAGCTAATAAAAAAACACGAAAGCATCAAACAAAAATAATGAGCCCGACGCTTTCCCCAAAGCGCCGGGCAGTTGTATATAAAACGAACTTAACAAATAGACAACAAAAAGAACTTTTGTCTGTCTGGGAACAAAGGTATCAAGAAATAATCAATAAGCAAAAGCTTTTCGTAGAGATTTAAAACGGTTTTTGCAGAAAATTATTAGCAATATATCCAAAAAAGCTACTAATTGTTAATAAGACCCTCTCCACGGTACTGGCTGGGAGTCATCCCGGTATGGGCCTTGAAATACTTGTAGAAAACCGATGGATTGGGAAAATGGAGCTTGTAAACAATCTCCTTGATGCTGTCACCGGAGTACTTGAGCATGTTCTTGGCTTCGACTATGACGAAATCATCTATCCACTCCGGAGCCGAGCGTCCGCTAACCTGCTTGATGAGCTTGGAAAGATACTTAGGCGTCAGCCCAAGCTTTTCTGCATAGAAAGACATACCTCTTTCTGATGTGTGGTACTCGGAAACCAGTCTCATGAAGCTCTCGAACAGCCGCTTCAAACGGTTCTGAGGGCCGGTTTCTTCCTTAGTGCTACGGGCAGCCTTTTTGTCCACGATGCCGCCGAGGGTATAGAACAAAGATGAAATCAGGGTGGACTCGATGTACTCCTTCCCTGAAATATCCAAATCCAGGACATCTTTCAGCAAGTAGATGTACTTTGCAAACAATCCCCTCTCTTCCTCCTCCAAGGCGAAGAATGGATCGGACAAGACAAAGAGATGGTCGTCGAATATCTGTTTGAAATCCAGGTTAAGGCTCATCAGGAAACTCCTGGACAAGCCGATTGCAACGAAATGGCCATTGGAGTAACCGTTCCTGACCGGATTGACTACACGGATAATCTGGTCAGGAAGGCTTATCATTATCATCCCGGGAGAAAGGGTGTATTTCTTGAGATTGAGCTCAACTTCCACATTACCCTCCTTACAGTAGACCGCAAAATAAGCATTGGCCTTGAACGGTTCGTTCAAGAATCCCAGGTCCTGCCCACTCAAGACATTCAAGATGAAGAAGTCTTCACCTATATTGATAGCCTCGTGAGAATGGGCGGCACGGAGGATATATTTAAGATCGATGCTTTTAAGTTCGTAAGTCATAAAAATTCCAAATATAACGGGAATGTATGATAGGAAAAATAAATCATTTTATTTCTTTTTTTTATGAAAAATTCGACCAAAAGTACAAAAATATTGATTAAAATGTAGTAATATGGAGCAAAAAAGGCAATCTTTTTGCAGCAGCACTTATCCGCTTGCCAGAATGACAAGTGAATCATTATTGAATATTTGAACAAACATGAATATGAAACATTACCTGATTCCCTTGCTCGCCATGATGGTCATGGTTCCGACTGGGATGCGTGCTCAGAAAACATTGACTTTGGAGGAATGCCGCTCCATGGCAATTCAGAACGACAAGGCCCTGGAACAGGCCAGGACAAAAGTCGAAATGGCAGGCTATGACCGTAAGACCGCATTGGCAAACTATTTCCCGAACATCTCCGCCACCGGAGCCTACATGTATAATCCGAACGACATCTCGATCGTAAGCGACCAGACAAGCGCAACCCTGCAAGGCATGGGAACGACCATCCACGGCATGTCCCAGCAGTACCAGCAGAAGGTAATGAGCGACCTGACAGCCTACATCCAGCAACTTGCCGCCACCGATCCCGCCAGCGCCATGAAATACATGCAGCTGATGCAGGACCCTCTGCTCCAGACCGTGCTTGCAAAACTATCGGCAACCGACATGTCATCTTCAATCAATGCAATCGGAAAAGAGATTGACGAGGCCCTCCACCCCGACCTGGAGAACATCTTCGTGGCAGGAGTGACGGTCCAGCAGCCCTTGTTCACAGGCGGGAAGATAATAGCCGCCAACAAGATTGCCAAATTGGCAGAAGAATTGTCAGAAGCCGGTTACGACCAGCAGTACCAGCAGACCGTCGTCGATGTCGACCAGGCCTATTGGCAGATTGTCTCCATTGCTGCAAAGAAGAAACTAGCGGAAGCATATTCAGACCTGCTTCACAGCATGGTCCACGATGTGGACATATCGGTCAAGGAAGGCGTGGCTACAGAATCGGACGCTCTCCAGATCAAAGTCAAGGCCAATGAAGCCGACATGCTTAAGACCAAATCCGAGAACGGGCTCACCCTTGCCAAGATGCTTCTCTGCAAGAGGATCGGCCTGGACCTCGGGACTGAGATAGAACTCGCCGACGAGCAATTGGACAAGATTCCCTTACCGCAGATCTACTCCGGTAAAAGCATGGATGCCATCTATGCTGACAGGCCTGAGACCCGCAGCCTGGAACTCGCTTCTGAAATCTACGACAAGAAAGTCGCAGTCGCCAGAGCGGACATGATGCCCAAAGTCGCAGCGATGGGTGGCTACATGGTCTCGAACCCCAGCCTCAAGAACGGCTTTGAAAAGAAGTGGAACGGCTACTGGGGTGTCGGCGTCGTCGTCAGCGTGCCTATATTCCATGGATTCGAAGCCTTGAACAAGACTCGCAAGGCAAAGGCAGAGGCAACCTTGTACCGCTCGCAACTTGAAGATGCGAAGGACTTGATAAACCTGCAGGTCACCCAGCTGCGCAAGCAGGAGTCTGAAGCCCTGGAAAAGCTGACCATGGCAGAGAGCAATCTCAGCAGTGCTGAAGAGAACCTCCGCACGGCAACGATCGGGTTCAATGAAGGAGTCATCACAGCGAACACTGCCCTTGCGGCCCAGACGGCATGGCTCCAGGCCCATTCCGAATATATCGATGCCGGCATCGAGCTCCAGATGCTGGCGGCCAACCTGGACAAGGCTGAAGGAAACCACAGGGCCAGGTAATTTTCAACAGGAATATATAAAAAGCAACATATCATGGAAAAGGAAAAGAACAACTACAACCTTGTGATTGGAATCGCGGCGCTTATCGTGATCATCCTGGCTATCGCCATCATAGGTTATTTCGTGTCGAAACCAAAGCCGCTGGTGATCCAGGGTGAAGCCGAGGCCAGTGAATACCGTGTGTCCGGCAAAGTACCTGGAAGGATCGAAGAATTCTACGTCAAGGAGGGACAGGAGGTCCACAAAGGCGACACCATAGCTTTCATCGATTCCCCGGAAGTCCGTGCGAAACTGATCCAGGCGAATGCGGCCAAGAGCGCAGCCACGGCCCAGAGCAACAAGGCCCGCAATGGTGCGCGTAGCGAGCAGATCCAAGGCGCTTACCAGCTTTGGCAGCAGGCCATCGTCCAGGAAGACGTGATGCGCAAGTCCCTTGACAGGGTACAGAGGCTCTATGACCAGAAAGTCATCGCCGCACAGAAATACGACGAGACAAAGGCAAAGTACGATGCTGCCGTAGCTCAGACCCTCGCGGCCAAGAGCCAGTACGACATGGCTGTCAAAGGCGCCCGCAATGAAGACAAGGCCGCAGCCCAGGCTCTCGTGGAGCAGGCTTCCGGTGCCGTCCAGGAGGTTGAGTCCTACCTCGGAGAACTTTATCTGGTCTCGCCTGCCGACGGAATCATCTCGGCGACTTATCCCAAGGTCGGGGAACTTGTCGGCCAGGGATCGCCTGTGGCCAGCGTCATAGACATCAATGACATCTGGTTCACCTTCAATGTAAGGGAGGACTATCTCCACGGCATGAAGCAGGGCGACAAGATCAATGTAGTGATCCCGGCCCTCGACGGGAAAGAGGTCACTGCGACCGTGAACTACCTCGCTGTCCGCGAATCCTACGCCACATGGAAAGCCACCAAGGAGACGGGGATGTATGATGCCAAGACCTTCGAAGTAAGGGCCGTGCCGGACCAGAAGATTGAAGGTATCCGTCCCGGCATGTCTGCAATAGTCAAGCAGTAAATCCAACTAAACAATTTGAAAATGAATTACTGGCAAAGAATACTCCAGGTCGCGCACCGCGAGCACAGGATAATCAGGAACCGTCCTCTTTATTTCATGGGCTCGGTGGGAGTGATCGTCTTCTGCGCCATCTTCTACCTGACCTTCCTGGATGCGGGACTGCCCCATGACATCCCGATTGGACTTGTCGATGAGGACAATTCCACGACGTCCAGGAATTTCTGCCAGCAGCTGGATGCCACCCAGCTCGGAGAAGTGGTTTACTTCGACTCCTTCTCGTCTGCACGGGAAGAGTTGATCCGTGGCAACATTTCAGCTGTCTGCATGATCCCGGAAGGGATGAATGAAGACATCCAGGCTTTCAGGCAGCCGAAGATAACATTCTACATCAACGGATTGTACTTCGTCAGCGGAGCCTTGGCCTGGAAGGACCTGCTTACAATGGTCAACCTGACCAACGGTGCGGTCCAAAGGCAGGTGTTCAGGGCGAAAGGGTACAATGACGACCAGATCATGGGACTCATCCGGCCGATAGACGTCGATACTCACCAGATAGGAAACGTCACCACCAACTACAACTACTATCTCACGAGCATCCTTCTCCCTGGAATCCTGGAAATGATAGTGATCCTGGTGTTCATCTATTCGCTTGGAGCGGAACTGAAGTTCAGCACCTCGAGGCATCTGCTGGACACTTCCGGGCACTCGATAGTGACCGCCCTGGCCGGCAAGCTCCTGGTGTGGACCGTCATATTCTCACTGATAGGCTTCATACTCGTGATGCTGCTGTACCACTGGATGCACTTCCCCATGAGCGGAAAGATATTCAACATGTTCATCGCCATGTTCCTGATGATCCTCGCCAGCGAGGCAGTAGCCATATTCATAATAGAGATGCTGCCCGTACCGAGGCTCGCCCTCAGCATCGGGGCCCTTTACAGCGTACTCGGGCTTTCCCTGTCAGGATTCACCCTTCCGATAGAGGCGATGCCACCCTACATCCAGGGACTCGCAGCGATGTTCCCTCTAAGACATTACTACCTCTTCTACGTCCAGGAAGCCATCTTCGGAGCCGGCTTTGCAGGATGGTGGAAAGAAGTTGTCTGGCTGCTCTGCTTCCTCTTCGTGCCGATTTTCGGTCTCAAGAGGCTGAAGATGGCTTATATTCATCAGAATTACCCTAAAGAATAATGGTCATGGCAAACAAAGGATACATAAAAACATGGTTCAGCAACTGGTGGGATGTGTTCAGCCATGAACTCAAGGACATCTTCTCAGACGGTGGCGTGCTCCTGATCTTCTTCGTAGCAGGGCTTGCTTATCCGCTGCTCTACAACTTAGTCTACCTCAACGGAATACTCTCCGACACCCCTATTGCAGTCGTCGATGATGCCGCATGCCCTGACAGCAGGCGCTTCATAAGGGAAATCGACGCCACAAGGGAGGTGGAAGTCGCCGCCAGGTGTGTCAACATGGCCGAAGCGGAAAGACTCATGCAGGAACGCAAGGTCAATGGCATCGTGTACTTCCCGAAAGATTTCGGCGAGAAACTCGCTCACAACGAGACTGCCAAGCTTTCCCTGTATGCGGACATGAGCAGTTTCCTCTACTACAAGAACGCGATGATCGCAACCAACTTCGTAATGCTCCATGAGATAGGACAGATACAGATGGAAAGGTACTCCCTTGCGGGCATGACAGAGCAAGAAGCATCCCAGGTAATCAAGCCCCTGGGCTACGAAGACAACAATCCCTACAACAGGGCGTTCGACTACAGCATCTTCCTGATTTCTGCCATCCTGATGATAATCATCCAGCAGACCATGTTCTACGGAATGTCCCTGCTGGTCGGAACGCGGAAGGAGAGGAACCGCAACTTCTCATCCCTGCCCGCCCACTATGGGAAATATGGAATCATGAGGATCGTCCTTGGACGCGGAGGGGCTTACTGGCTTCTCTACCTCGGAATCGGAATGTACATAGCATTCATAGTCCCGGCAATTTTCGGACTGCCTCAGAGAGGGCAGTTCCTGGACGTCCTGACCCTGCTCCTGTTCTTCATCACGGACTGTGTGTTCTTCAGCATGACCTGGTGCACACTCATCACGAGGAGGGAATCAGTGTTCCTGCTGTTCCTGGCCATCTCGCCCATCTGCCTGTTCCTGACAGGCTGTTCTTGGCCTACCGTAGCTTTCCCGAAATTCTGGAAGGTGTTTTCCTACATATTCCCATCCACTTTCGGAGTACAGGGCTACATCAACCTCAACACGGCAGGAGGAGACATCAGCGCGGCCGGATTCCAGCTCAGAACGATGGTCATCCAAACCATCATCTACTTCCTGCTTGCCTGTGCAAGCATCAATCTTGAGAACTGGGTTACCCGTCACATGGACACGATCCGCGAAAAACGTGACGACCTGGCACAAAAAGTGGGCATCGACCGTGAGGAGGATGCCCGCATAATAAAAGGAGTCTGAAGGGATATTCCCTTACTCACCAACATGGAACGCGACTCTGAGATCTTCGATCTCGGAGTCCGTTATTGGTTTGAGGGAACCCAGCGGAGCCGCCAGTATGAGTGAACGGGCGCTGAAGTCCGCAACCTCGAGGCGGTCGAAAGTGTTGATGAGCTTGTCTCCCGTAACGACCACTGAATCATTCTCAAGCATAACGAAAGGACGCTTGCGGAACTCGTCGGCAAGTTTGGGAAGGTTCTCGTCGTACTGGCTTCCGAACGGGAAAGTCGGGATATCCTGCAGGAAGATCCAACTTTCAGGGATGGTCCTCACATCGAAGTTGACTCCGGTAGTGCAGAATCCCATGAGGGCGGGAGACTGGGTCAGGATTATCGAGTTGACCTTCGGGTTGCGGCGGTAGATCTCATAATGGAGAGCCACCGAACGGCTTGCCATCTTCCCGGCCTCGACCATGCCGTCCTTAACCTGGACGATGTCCTCCGGGTCGATATCCCAGCGCTGCACGCTTGAAGGAGTAATCAGGAAATCATTCCCTCTCCAGCGTACCGAAGCAGTACCGTACGAACTGCACATGAGGCCTTGAGAGCAAGCCCTGCGGACGATCTGGCAGATTTCGGTGCGGATGGCACGTTCGTCTGAAGGATGCTCCACATTCATGAAATGCTCGAACGGAGTGTTCACTGCCATCTCATGCCTTGCGATCTGCTCGGGAGTCAAGTATTTGGGCTGGCCCAATGTCTTGGCGTTCAGGATGGTCCTCGCACAGAGCTCCAAGGTCTCGAAACGCTGGTAGGCATCTGCGATGTCTTCGCCGTAAAGGACCACTCCGTGGTTCTCCATGATCACGGCCTTATAGTCGGGGTTCTTCTTGAACTCCTGGACTATCTTCTTGCCGAGAAGCTCGCTGCCCGGAAGAGCATATTCAGCAAACCCGACAGGACCGCAGACGGCGCGTGCCTGAGGAATGATGCTAGTGTCAGGGATCTCATGCACAACGCTGAAGGTCACGAGTCCCGGAGGATGTGCATGGATGACCGAACGAGCCTTGGGATTCATCTTGTAGATAGCCTTGTGGAAGGGATATTCCGACGAAGGCCTGTGAGGACCGACGATGGTTCCGTCCGCCTTGACGCACATGATGTCGGAAGGCTTCAGGGAACCTTTGTCAATCCCGGCAGGGGTGATCCACATGTCCCCGCTGCTGTCCATTATCGAGAGGTTGCCACCGGATGTGGTGGTCATGCCGCTGCGATAGATCCTACCGATGATAATGGCTATCTGCTCGGCAGGATGCATGAGTTTTATGTCAAGCTGTTTCATACTATGCAAGCATTACCTGGCCACCGGTCACAGGGATAGCCTGGCCGGTCTCGCCGGTCTGGTCCATGGCATAGAGGATAGCCTTGCAGACATCCACAGGGTTGCAGCCTTTGCGCATAGGAACCTTTGACAGATAATAGTCCTTCACATCCTGGACCGTCTTGGCACCGGGAGCCTTGCCAGCCTTGAGGTACTGGATGAAGAGGCCCTTCTCAGGGTCGCTCCAAAGCGGACCGTCGTAGTAGTTGCCAGGACAGATCGAGTTGACCTTGATCCTGAACGGAGCAAGCTCGAGAGCGAAGGACTGGGTAAGTCCGATGCCACCGAACTTGCCGCCTGCATAAGCGAAATTGGCCTTGCTGCCGACCAGGCCGCTCTTGGAGTTGATCTGGACGATGTCGGCGAAATACTCGGGATCATGGGCGGTCTCGACTTTCATCACATGGCTTGCAACCTTGGCGCAGAAGAAATAGGCCTTGTAGTTGATGTTGGTGACGAACTCGAAGTTCTCGGGAGTCATGGCCTCGAGGTCTCCTGCACGGACGACACCGGCATTGGACACAAAGGCGTCAAGGGCGCCGAAGTTAACGACGGTCTCCTTGATGAGGTTCTTCAGGCTGTCCATGTCTGCCACGTTGGTCTTTACGAATATGGCCTTGTTAGCCTTGGCGATCTCATTGAAGCCGGCTGCGGTCTTTTCTCCGGTCACCTCATTGAGGTCGGCCACCACTATGTTAGCACCTTCCTTGATGAGCTCACGGGCGATTCCCTCGCCGAAACCCTGGGCGGCGCCTGTCACTATGATGGTCTTTCCTTCAACCCTTCCGACAGAAGCGGAAGCAGCCACCTTGCGGCGGTAGTTCTCAACCTCCCAGTTGTCGATGAAAGCGATCTGACGGGCGGTCATAGGATGTTCGCCTCCGAAACTGCCGGCATAGAACGCCACCTTCATGGAATCCATGAACACATCGGTAACGGTCTTTGCTTCCTTGGCGTTGGAACCCACTGCAACAAGTCCGATACCCTTGATCAGCAGCACCTTCGGAGTGTGTCCGCGTTTCTCGGTGTAGGCCTCGATCTTCTTTTCAGCCTGCTTTACAAGATCGTCGGCATCCTTAGGGTCAATGAATATGAATTCGCTCTTGCAGTAGACGATCCCGTCGGGAGTGAAGGGCGACATGACAGCCTTCACAGCCTCCTTGCTTTCCACGAAATGGCTTACGAGGGCGTTGTTAGTGACCTTGAGGGTCTTGAGCCCGCGTCCTCCCCTGCTGAGGATGGTACGGATGGCAGGAATGGTCTCGCTGACACAGTCGCAGACAGGGACGTCTCCTTCAGGAAGAGCCTCGACCTTCTTCTCGAGGGTTGCCATGATGCCGTCGTAGATCTTCTCGATTTCCTCGACGGTGTCGGCACCGACGAATATGCCATGGTTCTGGAGGAAGATGACCTTGGGATCTGCTCCATGGACCTTCCTGTAAGACTGGATCTTGTCATAGACCTTCTTGAAGAGGGTGTAACCAGGATCCGTGTAAGGAATATAAAGGGCGTCCGGGAAAAGGGCGGCACACTCGGCCTCAGCATTCCTAGAGCACATCAGGCCGTTGACGAGGGTCGGATGAAGATGAACGACGAACGCGGCCTCCAGGCAGTTGTGCATGGAAGTCTCCACTGAAGGACGCCTGTCCTTGGTGATACATGCGGCAGCCAGGTCGTTCTTTACCTGGTCTTCCCTCTCGGCAGTGTCGCTGCTGTATTTCTTCTCGCCCATGGGATTCAGGAGAGCCCTGTCCAGCACCGCGAAGCCATCTTCGTTGATGGTAGCCAATGCATGGCCGCTGGCTTTTACCCAAAGCCTGTCGGCAGTCTTGTAAGAAGTGTTGCCGCCACCGGCAATCACATACCTGTCATCCCGTCCATATTTACGGGAAATCTCAACCAACTTGTCAATTTCAGACATATTCATTAAGCATTAATTGTTTTCATAATTATCTCTTCACCGGCATCGGCTGAATCCAGGCCCGCCTGATGGGCGACGACCTTGCATGCACCGCGGAAATTGATCATCCTCAGTTTCTCGGACAGGCCTTCAGGATGGTCGCTCGTGCGAAGCTTTATCGGCTCGAGGGCAGGAGTGTTGTGTTCCGAACCGAAAGTGACCGTGAAGCCTTCGTCAACCAGGTAGGAAGCATATTCCTCAAGGACCTTGGTGGTGTTGCGGGTGGTGATGAACTCTGCAGAATTGAACCCGCGCTTCTTGAGGGTGTCGACGGCTTTCTGGAGATCGCCTTCAAAGTCCGTGAATTCTCCCTTCGCATTGTCGGCAAGGAAAGGATAAGTAGGGATTCCGCCTGCTGCCTTTATGATCTCGCAGACAGTCTCCATGGGCAGGAATGCCTTCGGATCCTCTGGCACGAAAGCAGTGCCCCCGGCCTTGAGAAGCCTGGAACGAATCTCGTTCTCAACGGCCGCATTATTGTCGACCGAAGCCTTGAGAGGCACTCCGCCAAAGATCTTTTCATAAAGTGGCAGGACATCCTTCGTATGGTTCTCGACAGCGAGCCTCAATGCGGTCGCCAGATGACGCTCCCTCACGGAGCCCTTGGTCAATTCCTTGACGATCCATGCGAAATCAAGGTTGAACCCGGCTCCTACAGTGTCAAGATGAGCGTTCAGCTTGGCGCACATCCTCTCCACTTGGAGATTTGACTCAGCCCTTACATCGGAGAGCAGCTTTGCCTCCCTTCCTTCCAGGATAACCGGGAAGGACAGGCCCTTGCCGCTTATGTAGGTACGTCCGGGGTTGTTCGGATCGTTGACCCTCAGGCCTGCAGCCTGATCTTCGCTGTTCAAGGATATGAATTCGATACCCATCATGGGACAGAGATTCCTGCGAGCGCAGCCCTCCTTCCATTCGGAGTAGCCGTCCATCGTGTAGAAATCATTTATGCCCACTACTTTTACGCCTTCTTCGGCAGCCATGTCCAGCGCCTGGTCCACACCAGTGAATGCACTGAATGAATAGGGAGTGTGGAGATGGGCGTTGACGTCGATAATGTTGTTGACCTTCATTTCTGAGACAGATTTATAGCTCAAATTTAGCAATATTCCCTAAAAGAGCGGAAAAGCTTACGAATATTCAAAGTAAATAAGTCATTTTTTATAACTTTACTTTTGTAACTTTGTTCTCATGAAAAGAATAACTTGTCTGATTGCATGCTGCCTCGCACTTGCGGGAGGCCGCATCACGGCCCAGGACCGGCCCGAGGTCCAGAAGAAAGAATCCGAATTCACGGAAGAGTACATCACCCCTGTCCGCATCATGAAGGTTGACGGATCCGTGAGAGGGAATGAAAACCTTCTCAGGCCCTACGTCGGCCAGGTTTCCACAAGCGAACCCAAGGTGGCGATGTTCAGAAGCTCCAACACTCAAAAGGCATCCATCCTGCTTGACTTCGGAAAGGAAATACAGGGTGGAGTCCAGATCGTCAGGGCCATCTCCGATGACAAACGGGCTGCAGTCTTCCATCTTTGCTTCGGTGAATCCGTCACAGAAGCCATGAGCGACGTGAACGCCCAGGGTTCAACCGCCACCAACGAGCACTCTGTCAGGGATTTCGATTTCTCGGTTCCATGGCTCGGCTCCGTAATCGTCGGAGAGACCGGCTACAGGTTCCTGCGCATCGACCTTGTCAGCGAGGATGTCGATGTCCCCATCGTTGCCGTCAGGGCTGTTGCCAGGTACAGGGACATCCCTTACCTTGGCTCCTTCAAGTGCAATGATGAAAGGATCAACAAGATCTGGGAGACCGGCGCCTACACGGTCCACCTCAACATGCAGGACTACCTCTGGGATGGAATCAAGAGAGACCGCCTCGTGTGGATAGGCGACATGCATCCGGAAGTGATGACTGTCGGCACCGTGTTCGGAGACCACCCTGTCGTCCGCAAGAGCCTCGACTATGTCCGTGACGGGACACCTGCCAGCTCATGGATGAACGGCATCTGCTCATATTCACTGTGGTGGATCATCATCCATCACCACCTCTACTGGTTCTATGGCGACAAGGCCTATCTTGCCCAGCAGAAACCCTACATGACGGAGCTCCTTAGGAACGTCATGAAGAACATCGACGGCAACAAGGAAGCCTACAAGAGCGGCCGTTTCATCGACTGGCCCACCAACGACAATCCGGATGCCATCCACGCCGGCCTCCAGGCACTGACCGTCAGGGCCCTTGAAGCGGGTGCAGAAATCTCCGGCTGGCTCGACGACCCTCAGCTTAAGAAGGAATGCGAGGAAGCAGCTTCAAGGATGCGCACCTATGTCCCCGACCCCAAATGGAACAAGGAGGCTGCAGCCCTGCTTTCCATTCAGGACATGCTCAACCACAATGTAGCCACCAGCATCATCATGACAGACGGAGCGAAGAACTTCACCTCCTTCATGGGCTACTACATGCTCGAGGCCCTCGCCAAGAGCGGCGACTATGACAATGCAGTCAAGATGATTTCCGAATACTGGGGCAGGATGCTCGACCTGGGAGGCACCACTTTCTGGGAGGACTTCAACTACACCGATTCCCAGAATGCTGCAAGGATCGATGAATTCGTTCCCGAAGGCAAGTTCGACATCCATGCAGATGGCGGTGCCTACTGCTACGTCGGCCTTCGTCACAGCTTCTGCCACGGATGGGCTTCCGGTCCGACATCATGGCTCAGCCAGCATGTTCTCGGCATTGAGCCTGCTGAGCCTGGATTCAAGAAAGTCAGGATAGAACCTCATCTGGGCGGTCTTACCTGGGTGGAAGGGACCTACCCGACTCCTCTTGGCGTCATCAAGGTCAGGCACAGCAAAGACGCTTCCGGCAAGATCCTCTCAAGGATCGACCTTCCGGAAGGAATGGAACTCGTCAAATAAGACCTTTGTGATTTCAGATCAAGCCTTCGGGAATCCGGAGGCTTATTTTTTTACCTTCCTCGTCGACATCGAGGATAAGGTCGTCATGAAGGGGAACCATCACGGTCCCTTCTTCCGCTTCAACATAGAGGCATGGATTCCCGGGAATGGGTTCAAAATCAGAAATCTCCCCTACTCTGGAGCCGTCTTCGGAGAAAAGTTCCCAACCCACCAGCATGGCTGCATCCAATTCTTCATCGTCATAGAGCAGGTCTTCAACGGAAGAACGGAGGGCAAAGACATCTGAGCCGGACACTTCTTCTGCATCCTCCAGGTTTTTCATGCCGGTCAGGCGCACAAGAGCTTTCATCGGACCCTTGGCCGCGATGGACTCTATAAAAAATGGAACCGGAAGTCCATCGAAATAGATGAACACCGGTTCCTTTAGGTCCAAGTCCTCAGGATCGATATCGCGGAATCCAAGCAGGATTTCCCCATCGGTACCGTAGGACTTCAGTACCCGGGCGATCCTCAGAAAATCTGTTGGAGCGCCGGACATCTGGCTAAGCCTCTGCGGGAGCTTCCTCGGCAGCCTGCTCGGCGGCCTTGGCGGCAGCAGCCTCTTCGGCAGCCTTACGCTCAGCCTCGGCAAGTTCCTCAGCCTTCTTTGCGAGAGCTTCGGCCCTTTCCGTGTTGACCTTCTTCTCAGCCTCGAAGGCAGCCTTTGCCTTGTCGTTGGCAGCCTTTACGAGACCCTGCTTCTTGGCACTTATCTTGGAGTCCCTCTGAGCTTTCCACTCATTCCACTTCTGGTCGGCCTGCTCCTGGGTAAGGGCACCCTTGGCGACACCGCCCTGGAGGTGCTTGCGGAGAAGGACACCCTCATAAGAGAGGATCCTACGGGTGACGAGAGTGGGCTGGGCACCTACGTTGAGCCAAGCAAGAGCCCTTTCGCCATCAAGGATGATGGTGGCAGGGTTGGTGTTGGGGTTGTAGGAGCCGAGTTGCTCGATGAAACGTCCGTCGCGTGGTGCGCGAGAATCGGCCACAACAATGTGGAAGAATGCGAAATTCTTCTTTCCGTGGCGCTGAAGTCTGATCTTAACAGCCATTGTGAATCTGTTTTTTAAATACTATTAATAATTAACCACTTGTTCCCAGCTCGTGGGAGCGTGCAAAGATAAGAATAATTCTTAAACCTCGAAAAAATTTTGGTATTTCAGGAATATTCCCTATTTTTGCAATCCCGAACAGAGATAACACCTCTTTCTGGAAGACATACCTGCGGTAGTGGTGAAATGGTATACACGCTACTTTGAGGGGGTAGTGGGCGTTAGCCCGTGTGAGTTCGACTCTCACCTACCGCACAGAAACCGGCTTCAGAATCACTCTGAGGCCGGTTTTCTTTTATTATTGACGAGTTTTTGGCGAGATGAGAAGGCTGGCGAGTTCCTTGCTCGGCTGTTTTTCGGAGATAAAATCATCCAGTCGGGAAAGATGATGGGCTAAACTCTGTTTCGCGGCTCCA
>CADBMD010000035.1 GCA_902795735.1 uncultured Bacteroidia bacterium | reverse complement strand
CTCTTTTAATATGTCTGGAGGGATGTTTTTTAAGGCGTATGGAGCATCATTCGTCTGCCTTGAGAGCCGGGATGTCGCTGTAAAAGCCTCAATTGTTACGATACAGATAGGCCAAACTTCTAGAACGGTTAAAGTTAAGGCTGGGGATAGAATCTGCGAGATATTCCCTTATGTGGAGAACGATGGAGGGTGCAGTTTTATTCGTTGCAGTCAAGATGCCCAAGCATTCAGCAAGAAATTTGATGTATATTCCTGTGAAGAAGATGGAGGGAACAAAAAGCTGATACAACTACAAGCTGCAATAGTTGGCTTTGATTCTCCCTGTTTGTCAGATACTTCAACTGTTATTATTAACAACAGTGAATTTAGCGAACCTTCTTATATAGGAGATGGGATCCTACAAGGAGGTGCTTGCTATGAGGGGAAGCTTTATCTTCCTTTCCATAATTATAGATTTATTAATGGAAACATGATAGACTATCGTGGGCCTGTCTGCCTTGTCGTAAACCCATTAAATGGATATGTTGAGAAAACCATTCAATTAGTTTCTCCGCGAGAACCAGAAGGATGCGCTATCTATAATGGTGTCCTCTATATCTCACACCATGTTGGAAATGCGACAGATAAAACTACTCAACCATCTTTTGAGATATATAAGTATACCTTTAATAATTCGATAGGGAATTAATTATTACTTTTATGAAGATAACTCTAATTGGGGGCAGCGGTTTCGTTGGAACCCGCCTTATTGACTTGCTGAAAGAAGACCATAATTATGCGTTGAAGAATATTGATCTCGAGCATAGCCATTTTTTTGATGATATAACAGTTATCGGTGATGTTCGAGATCAATATCAGATGGATGAGATGTTGCAAGGAACTGATCTTGTTGTACTCTTGGCAGCAAAACACCGTGATGATGTTACTCCTGTGTCTTTGTATTATGATACGAATGTGGAAGGGATGAGATGTACTCTTAACGCAATGGAGAAGAATGGGATAAAAAGGTTGGTTTTCTTCTCATCAGTAGCAGTGTATGGACTGAATAAGAGTAACCCTGATGAGAATAATCCTGCTGATCCATTTAACCACTACGGCAAGAGCAAGTGGGAGGCTGAGCAAGTGCTTCAGGAGTGGTATAAGACCCATGTGGATTGGAATATCGACATTGTCCGTCCTACTGTGATATTTGGAGAGAGGAATAGAGGTAATGTTTACAATCTTCTCAACCAGATTTCTAGTGGAAAGTTTTTACGAGTAGGGAAAGGAGATAATGTAAAATCGATGGCTTATGTCGGCAACATTGTCGCTTTTGTCAAGTTCATGATTGAGAGTGTTACGGAAGGATACAATGTTTTCAATTATATTGATAAGCCGGACATGGATATGAATGATCTTGTTACTCTGGTCGAAAAGGTTCTGGATAAACATATTCCATCTATTCATTTCCCTTATTGGATGGGTATGATGGGAGGGTATTGTTTCGATTTGTTGGCTAAAATTACTGGAAAGAAGTTGGCTATTTCATCAGTGCGTGTAAAGAAATTCTGCGCCATTACCCAGTTCGATTCCACAAAGGCGATGACAACAGGATTCGTACCTCCATATTCACTTCAGGATGGCCTCTCTCGCACCCTAGAATTTGAATTTGTCCATCCAAAACCAGATCAAATAGAGTTTAAATCAGAGTAGAGGTAAATAAGATGGAGCAAGAGTTTCTCCAGTTAATACATTCGGCAGTTTATAACTCCCCATTGGACTTCAGTAGTCAAAGATGGGATCACAATCAAGTTGAAAAGATCTGTGAGTTAGGAAGAAATCAGGCCTCAGAGGGACTGGTTGTGAAAGGGCTCATGGATTCAGGAGTAAAGCTTGATAGACCAGTTGTTATTGATCTTGTCGGGAGGCGTCAATCTATTTGGCAGAAGAATCTTGAGCTTGATCAGGCAGTGACTGATCTATGTTCTGCTGTCAATGAGGCCGGAATAAGGATTTGGGTTGTTAAGGGTCAGACACTGGCCCAACTTTATCCTGAACCCAAATCACGCTCTTGCGGGGATATTGATTTTCTCTGTCGTCCGGATGATTGGGAGAATGCAGTGGAATATTTTACTAAAAAGCACCATGTTGTATTCAACAATCCGGTGACTCCTAAGGATGAGGGATTCTCAATTAGAGGCATAAAATACGAGATGCATCGTACGCTTGTGATGCTTTCTTCTCCTCGCCATCAGCGATATTGGGACTCTGTTGTGATGAAAGATATTCTATCATCAGACGAAAGCATCGAGATAGGCGGTGTCAAGGTTCCGGTACTACCTCCGACTATCAATGCATTGTACGTATTCACCCACATATTCGGACATTTCATCAGCGAGGGGATCGGGCTTCGACAGTTCTGCGACTGGGCGCTGGTGCTTAAGCATTATAAATCTCGGATAGATGTGGAACGTCTTGAACGCCATCTTGAAGGAATTGGCCTGAAAAAGGCATTCATCGGATTCGGGGCCATATTGACGGACTACCTTGGCCTTCCCTCCGAAGATTTTCCATTCTTGATTCCGCAGGAGTTCCATTGTCGTGCCGGTGCGCTTTGGAATAATATTCTAGAGCTTGGAAACTTCGGTAAGAATAAGAAATATCTTCGTAGTTCAGGCCCAATCCATGGTCTTCAGCACCTATGGCGCATCGCCGGTCAGGCCATGAAGTTCCACTACTATGCCCCCTCAGAATCTTGGTCCAAGATTCCACGAATGTTCCGCTGGTGGGGCGAGAAAGTGAGGAAGATAGAAAAAGACGGTACTCGGGCTCAGCGCGTGGGGAGTACAAGATAATTCTTTGTTATGAAAAGATATTGCCAGACTCTTGAGTTGGTGAATGATCCTGAGTTGATCAGGCGTTATTGTGAAGTCCATGCCAATGTGTGGCAGGAGGTTATCGACGGTCAGAGGGAAGTGGGGATCCTCGACATGGAGATCTACCGGAGCGGGAATCGGGTGTTCATGATCTGTGACACCGTGGATGATTTCGACTGGGACAGGGATATGGCGCGCCTTGCATCATTGCCTCGGCAGGCTGAGTGGGAGGCCTTTGTGGCTGAGGTCCAAGGGTCTGATCCGTCAGCCACATCCGCGCAGAAGTGGCATCTGATGGACAAGATATTCGATCAGAAAGACTATTAGATCCAGCAGGGGATGGACTCCCGCATTGTTTTCGACATCCAGCATTTCTGCACGGGTGACGGTCCTGGGATTAGGACGACGGTCTTCCTGAAGGGATGTTCCTTAAGATGTGACTGGTGCCATAATCCTGAATCGCAGGAAAAGGATCCGCAATTGATGCTTAATCTTACACGGTGCATCAGTTGCGGTTCTTGTGTTAAGGCATGCCCAAGTGGTGATCCTAAATCTATACTTGCAGATGACACCAAACGCAGGACCGCTTGCCGTGATAATTGCCGGCTCTGCGCTGATGCTTGTCCGTCCGGATGCATCGAGGTTGCAGGTCGTACTGCTTCTGTGGAAGCTGTCATGGAAGAAGTCTTGCAGGATGAAGCCTATTATCGCCACTCAGGAGGGGGGATGACTCTTTCCGGTGGAGAACCGATGTCCCAGCCTTGCTTTTCTTGCGAGCTTCTTGAGGCTGCGTCAAAGGCGGGAATACACACTGCAGTGGAGACTTCAGGGAACGGCAGGAGAGAGGCTTTCCTTTCGGCGGCTCCATTCGTGGATCTCTGGCTATGGGACATCAAGCTGATGGATGAAGAACTCTATCGCGCTCACACCGGGGGGAACCTTCAAGTGATGCTCGACAATCTTAAGGCTGTCGCCGAGTCAGGAGCGGATATTCATTTCAGAGTCTTGTATATTCCTGAACTTCATGACAACGACTGCATCCTCGCAGCCACTGCCGCCTTGCTCCGTGAATATCCATCATTCAGCGCTGAAGTCGTCCCCTACCACGTCCTTGGCAATGCCAAGCGTGGCAAACTTGGGTTGCCGGAATTGAGGTACCGGGAACCTTCCGAAGGGGAGATCAGGCGTTTCTCGGAGGCTGTCGGAGTCTAGCAGATCTGTTGGGTGCGCTGGATGACCATGTCCTGCCATTCCTTGCAGAGAGTAGTGAACCGGGCACTCCATCCGGCAACCCTCACGGGGAGGTTGGGATAGTTCTCAGGATGCCTCTGGGCGTCGATCAATGTGGCTGTGTCCACTACATCCACGTGCATGTAGAATCCTCCTTTTTCGCGGAAAGTCTTCATCAGACCGACCAGGGCCTTGATTCCATTCTCTCCCTTGACGGAAGATGGCAGTACCTTCAGCTCGAGAGTGGCTCCGCTGCAGGCTCGCGTGAAATCCAGTTTGCAATACGAATTGAGTGCTGATGTAGGGCCTTTCCTGTCGCTGCCCGGAGTGGGGGAGCAATTGGTAGCCAGGATGTCTCCAACACGGCTTCCTTCCGGAGTGGCGCAACGCATCATCCTCCAGTCTATCTCGCGTCCGAATGTGGAGATCCCGCAAGGACGCTTGACTCCGGCCCGCTCCTTGACTTCCGCGACTATCGCGGTGTAGTCCTCAAAGACCCTGCCCATCATCGAATCGGCCTGCTGGTCGTCATTGCCGTAGAAGGTGAATCTGTTCTGGATGAGCCTTCTTAGGGTCTCGGCTCTTTCCCAATTCTTTTTCAATATGTCCTGGAACTCGTGGAGTGTCAGGTAATGGTCCTCATAGACTAGTTTCTTGAGGACAAGCAGGCTGTTTGCGGTGTCCGACACTCCGCCGTAATGGATGCCCATCATGTTGTAGTCGGGACCGCCTCCGTTGTAGCAGCGTCCTTTCTCAAGACATCCGTGGACGAAGACTGATGCCAGCGTGCAAGGATAGTCGATGTCTTTCCAGCATCCATCCAGCATGTCCTGGACTCCGTCAATGTCGGCGTGCAAGTCCTTAAGGAAGGCATTGTACAGTGATTCGAAATCAGGATAGTCGATTTCGGCTCCATCTTTAATATGGAGGGTGTCGCCCAGTACCTGGAGCATGTCGCAAGGACAGTAGGTGAAAGCTGTCTTGCCTGGGATAATGGCTTCCCAGCAGCCATCGTTGGTGAATTCCCTGGCTTCTTCCAGAGGGTATCCGAACTTGACCAGGCCTTCGATGACGGTGTTCTCGCTGTAAACAGAAACTATTCCTCCTCCGAAACGCTGGACTTCTGCCACCCTTCGCAGGAGTTTTTCCGGGGTCTTGTCGCCCAGCCTCACTCCTACGGGGTAATCGCTGATGTGAAGCTCTTCGACGATGTCGAGGACGAGGTAGGTGACTTCGTTCGTCACTTCATGACCGTCCTTGTCGATGCCCCCGATTATGACGTTCTGGTAGAACTGTGCGTCTCCCGTGGGGTTGTTGTGGCCGACCCATTCGGTGCCCTTTATCCAGAAGTGTGCGAGGATTTCACGTGCTTCATCGATGGTGAGTGTGCCTTTCCTGAGGTCTTCCTTCAGGTAAGGACCTAGCATCCTGTCGATACGGCCTATTCCTGCCCAGTTGCCCATCAGCCGGTTGAAGGCATACATGGACCAGAGTGACTGGACTGCTTCGCGGAAGGACCTGGGAGCTTCGTCGGGGACTCTTTCCAGGGTGTCTATGATCGTCTGGTAGAAGGGCTTGGCGGCCTCTTCGGCGCCATCTCGCATCTGTTCCAGCAGGCCTATATTCCTTCTTTGCCACAGGTCGGCGGCGTCAAGGGTCAGGAGGGCGGCTTCGTTCAAATCCCTTCCCCTCTCATCGAGTGTCCCTTCTTGCAGGCGTTTATGAATATCTTTCCGGATGCCGTTGTAGCCTTTCTTGAGGATGCGCTCGAAGTCGAAAGTCGTGTGGTTGATTCCTGTGATGTTCAGCAGGGGTACCTGCGCTTCCGTTGCTTCTACCAGTGTGGCGGACCCGACTATGAGTTCGCCCGGGAGGATGCGCAGGGGGGCATTCTTCGCGACGCTCATTGCCGCTGCAGCATAGCGGTGCTGCGGGAGGAGCGTTGGGTCGATGTCTGCTTCCCAGTTCGCGGTTGTCATTGTCTTCCCGATTTCTCCGGAGAGGCCTTTCCGTGAGAGTTCATGTGTGATGTCGCTCAGGCGTCCAGGGAGTTCAGGCTGCCATGGCGAGCGCCAGTTCCGGAAAAGGTCCTTTTCATCTTTCAGTGGAGAGTCGGCTTCCGCGGCATTTGCTTTGGGAGCTTTGAGTCCGAAGAACAGTCCTCCGAGCCCGAGGGATGAGACTTTCAGGAAGTCTGCACGGGACATCGTGTGTTTGTTGCTAGTGTGGGCCATTTGTGCTGGAATGCTTTTCTTGCTAAAGTTAATAATTTTAGGTCTATCTTCGGCACTCTAATACGAAGATAGAGAAAGAAAGAGGAGGAAGCTCGGCAGAAAGTAACTTACCCTCGCCAGTGAATGGGAACGCCTCCGGAGCAATCCGGTTTGGCTTTTCAAGGCTGTTCTCTGCCATACGGTCTGAGCAATCTAGTCGTATGCCTTCGACAGCTTCCATGTAGTCTTTCTTTTTCAATCCTTTGAAGTCCAATGTGATGTCCCGGGTCTCTTCCGAAATGTTGGCAACCTTGACATATATCTTCGATCCGTCAGATACGGCGCTTGCAAACAAACCTCCTTGTCCTTCAGCACCTGTGACATTCGCATCAGACATCTTCAAAGTCAAAGTATTCTTTCCTTTGAAACGGCCGTAGAGTTCTTGTACGTGCCAGCTAACAGTGCGGAATGAGCGGAGATTGTCGAACCAGATCAAGTCCGGCCGCCATTGCCAACCTTCGACATGTGCAAAGAGAGGTGCGTAGGTCGCCATGTGGACTACATCGGCATTACGCTCGATCCCTGTCATGAAGGCGGCCTCGAGAAGGGCGGCGTAGGCATGGTTCCATTTGGCTCCTCTTGCATGGCATGCATATTCTCCGGCAAACACCTTCGGTCCTTTGCGGTCGTAGTTGTCATAGCGATTGCCCTGGGAGAGGAACCAGTCGTAGGGACGATAGAAATGTTCATCGACCAGGTCCACTCCAATCCGTCTCATCTCAGGCCACAGGAAATCAAACTGCTCTCCTTCCGATCCAGGGCCGCTTGATCCGACAATCTTGATCTCGGGATGAGCCTTGCGGATGGCTTTTACGAATGGTTCCAGACGCTCTGTGTAAAGGGCTCCCCACTGTTCATTGCCGATTCCTATGAATTTCAGGTTGAAGGGTTCGGGATGACCCATCTCCGTCCTTAGCGCGCCCCATTTCGAGGTTGCCGGGCCATTAGCGAATTCTATCAAGTCCAGGGCATCCTGAATGTACGGTCCGAGGTCATCGACTTTTACATGGGCGCTTTCCCCGTCGTTCTGGAATTGGCATGCAAGTCCGCAGCTGAGGATTGGAAGGGGCTCGCTTCCGATTTCTTCCGAGAGTTGGAAAAACTCAAAATAGCCCAGTCCGTAGCTCTGGTAATAGTCCGGATAAAGACGGTAGGGGAAGCAGTACTGCCAACGGTTGGAATTCAGAGGACGGTTCTCGACAGGACCGACTGAATTCTTCCAGTCGTACCGGGTTGACACTTCTGTGCCTTCGACGATGCAACCTCCGGGGAAACGGAATATTCCAGGGTGGAGGTCGGCGAGAGCCTGGGCCAGGTCCTTCCTCATGCCGTTGCGATGCCCTTTCCATGTGTCGACTGGGAACAGGGAGACGTGTTCAAGATCGGTAGTGAGCCTTTGGCCGTCCAGGAATATTCTCAGGACAGCCTTGTCTGCGGTGGTCTTCGATTCTAAAATCAGTTCGTAATTTCTCCAGTCGGCTCCTTCAGCTGTTAGGTCGCCTTCGCAGAGGGCATGGTCTTCGTTCATCGAGGCTGGATCTGCGATCTCTACGTG
>CADBMD010000034.1 GCA_902795735.1 uncultured Bacteroidia bacterium | reverse complement strand
GGCATGCTCACAACCGGCTCCAGATGCGAGGCGGGGTTGTCCACCTTGATCCTCTGTACGCCATAGAGACGTATGGGAAGGTCGTTTTCCTGCCTCTCATGAGGTTGAAGCAGGGTGATGTGGATGTAGAAGTTAGGAGCCATCTCCGGGGTGACCTTGAATGAATATGCCACGTCGCCGTCTCCGGATGTCTTGACCCAGGTCCTGGAAATCACGGACCTGGAATTCTCCAGGGAGACCAAGGCCTGCCCCTTGGCGGCGGCTGGGATGAATACGGTCACTTTTTCTCCAACTTCATAGCTTTCTTTGTCTGTGGTGAAAGACAACATTGTCAAAGCTTCGGGGTCGGACTTTGAAGAACGCCCCCTGTAGGCCGGCCAATCGACATAGAAAATGTCGCCGGCAAGATGTCCGCTTTCGTTGTCCTGGACAAGCACGAGATAGCGTCCCCATTCGGGATAGTCGATCCGGAAAGGAATCGAACAGTTCTTTCCGGATAGCAGATGACCGGAAGCAAGAGGCTTGGCTTCACTGCCATTGACATAGGAGTCGAGGCTCTCCTGGCGGCTCTCCCACCACCAGCTCCATTTCATCTTGTAGACAACGTAGGAAATGTCTTTCCCGTCGAGACTCTTCCCGTCTTTGTCCACCAAGGCGACTTCCAGTCTGTAGTCCTTGTCCGTCTCGAGGAAACTGTCGCCTTCTTTCCTCGGAACCTTGACTCCGACATATGATGAATATGGCGAGAAAGGCACTGACACGGAATTGAAGCTGAAGTCTCCACCAGGCTCTTCTACCTTTGTAAGGATGTCGGCCATCAGCATTCCAGGAGCTTGCTCCGCCGAAGGCATATCGATATTCAGGGTGATTTTCCCATCCTTGTCCAGATGGGTGTCTGCCAGGACGTGCTCGCTCCTTGTAAAATCAGTGAGAGGGGAGGAGAAGGAATATCCTTCGTAGCCTTTGAAGACCGTATTCCCTTTCCTCAAGGTCATGTCTACCTTTACTCCCATACCGGAAGCAGGCGGCCCTGTCAGCCAGTTTGAAGATATTCCTATGGCTCTTCTATGTCCTCCTTCGATAGGTCCTTCTCCCATGTCCAGGTCGATCTTCAGACGGTTGGGCTTGATGCTCTCTATCTTCAGGGATTTGTGGAAGGTGGCGCCGCCGATCTTGAAATATGCCATCCAGTCTCCGGTTGGATCCTCGGGTTTGGTCGGGATGTCGAAGACATAGAATCCATCTTTTGCATTTCCGTTGATGATTTTCGCATAGAAGCGTGATTCCGGAGTGTAAAGTTCCATGATGGCCGGGTGATTGTCTGGAATACTCCTGGACTTGTCTTCAAGGATCATCGTGACGTGGAGGGTATCCCCGGGTCTCCATACTCCTCTTTCACCATAGATGAAGGCCTTCATCCCCTTTTCTATCACTTTCCCTCCTACGTCGAAACGGCTCAAGGTCTTCTCGTCACCTTCCGTGACCTTGAGATAGCTTGTGGAGCCTCCACGCTTCGCTACCAAGACGAAAGGCCTGCCGGAGAGGCTGATTTCTGCCATTCCGTCAGTCCCTGTTTTAGCATACCCTATCTCTCCAAGCTGGTAGCTGTACACATAGAGTTCGGAATTGAACACCGGTTCAGCAGTGATGATGTCGCTGACGCTGACCCACAACTTGTCTGTCCCTGAATATTTTGCAATCACTCCCAGATTGGAATTGAGCAGGTTCACGGAAGGGAAACGCTCGTCTTCCATGTAATAGGATTCTTTGAGAGGGTTATCCCTGTCCTTCCAATTGTAGCGAGTCCAGTCGAAAGAGTAGCCGTCGTAGAAATAAGGATTAGGCCTGTCCCACTCCAAGTCATCCTCTTCGGTGATCCCTTCCGAGGAGATGTTCACGAGCTGGTCCGTGGGTGTCCCGCTCTTGAATTCCACTGACTTTCCATACACTGAATATTCTTGCTTGAAAGACAGCCTGATGCGGTAGATGGCACCGGCTTCCTGCTTGAACAAACCAGACAGGTCGACACTGTAGTCCTGCCATTTGTGGAGATTCTTCGAAGGGTCAGAATCAAGGCGGATACATCTTTTATAGACAAGCCTGCCGCTGCGTCGCAAAGAGTTGCCGTCGCCAAGGTCATTGTCCTGGAGGAACATGAGGACATTGTCTTCATAGATCTGGATGACGCGGATGTCCACGGCGTTGAGGTTGACTGCCTTGAAGGGAAGGATAAGTTCCTTGGAATTTGGAAGGATGTTCCCGGTCAATGGAATCTCCACCGCAGGTTTCTCTTCTGCGGGTGAGAAAGTCTTTGAATATTCATTGCCGAGCTTCGTGCCGTCATAGCTCTTTAGGGTCTCGGAAATCCTAAGTGCCAGTTGCCCGTCTTCGGGACTCTCGTAAAAGACCTTGACCTTGTTGCTTTCAGTCTGGACGTAATAGCGCCCGGCCCCTTCCAGGGTGAAAAGGCCGTTGATGTCATCGACATCGGCCAGCGGGTTGGAAAAATAGATTTCGATGAAAGGATCGTCTCCCTCAATCCGGTCAGCGCTCATTACCCTGAAGCCCTTGACAGACGGGATAGTGATTTCTATCTTGGAATCAGTCACGAATCCGGTACCCTGGGACTTCATCCAGATTTTTAGCTGGTTGTCGTTCTCATTACGGTTCAGGCCGACAAGGTCGAAGTGATAGTGCAGAGGATCCGCACCGGCTGTCACTGACAATTCTCCTGACTGGCCCGGGTAGGAATACTCGATCATTTCCCTGACCTTTTCCACCGGAAGTTCTTCTGTCAGGGTGATGGTTCCCCCGACATCTGCTCTCTCAGGGGAGGCAGAAGGGATGGAAACGTCGTTGAGGGTTATGATGGCCTCTTTGATTGCTACCAGGAAGCTGAACGTGAAAGTCTTGAACTTCCGGCTTCCAACTTTCTGTATTTTGTCCAGGTTGAATTTCGCTGTGTATGATTGTCCTGGTTTAAGAGCACCGGTTTCTGGAATGAATTCCAGGGCGCTCTGTGAAAGCCATCTCGTAGTTCCCTTGATGGAAGGAGAAAAACGGATGACTCCCTCTTTCAAGTCCGATCCCGGGACGGCGTCCGGAATGATGGAAGCCAACTCGATCTTGATAGTGGATTTGTCGGATATGATGCCTCCGGTGTGAGCCTTGATGAAGGTGGCGAATTCGGTGCTTTGCCCCTTGATCTTCCCGTAGCGGCTGCATGAGACTGCGGCAATCGCGAAGATGGCAGCTGCGGTGACTCTGATGATGGTCTTAGTAGAAATATTCATAGTGTTGTTTGTTTTTACCATAGAATATAACTTCAAAGATAGCTTTTTTTTTCATCATTCAAGGTGGATTGCGTCAATATGGCCAGTAGGGCCGGGGTGACAATTTGTCAGTGCAGGTCCGATGGCACAGCCTTTGATTTCAAGGAGAGTGTCCCGTTGACAAGCGGGAGGAAAGACAATAAACAACAAAAATAGTTTTACATCATGATTAAACCATTGGCAGACAGAGTCTTGATCGAGCCTAAAGAGGCTGAGACAAAGACAGCTTCAGGAATCTACATCCCTGACACCGCAAAAGAAAAACCCCAGCAGGGCAAAGTAATAGCAGTCGGTCCCGGAAAGAAGGATGAACCGATGGAGGTGAAGGTAGGTGAGGAAGTCCTTTATGGCAAGTACGCCGGGACTGAAGTAACCGTCGAAGACAAGAAATATCTAATCGTAAAGCAGTCAGACATCCTGGCTATTCTTTAATCAACAGGAGGAAACAATCATGGCAAAAGAGATAAAATTCAATGTTGACGTCCGTTCCAAGATGAAGGAAGGTGCGGATGCCCTTGCAGATGCAGTTAAGGTAACTCTCGGTCCTAAAGGCCGCAATGTTGTGATCGACAAGAAATTCGGTGCTCCTCAGGTCACCAAGGACGGTGTCACTGTCGCAAAGGAGGTCGAACTCGAAGACAGGTATGCCAACATGGGAGCCCAGATGGTCAAGGAAGTCGCTTCCAAGACTAACGAGCAGGCTGGTGACGGTACCACTACGGCTACTGTCCTTGCACAGGCTATCATCAATGTCGGTCTCAAGAATGTCACCGCCGGTGCAAATCCGATGGATCTGAAGAGGGGTATCGACAAGGCTGTCGCCGTCGTCGTGGATGACCTGAAGAAACAGAGCAAGAGCGTCGGCAGCGACTATTCTAAGATAGAGCAGGTCGGTACGATCTCTGCGAACAATGACAGCAACATCGGTAAGCTTATCGCCGATGCAATGTCCAAGGTGAAGGGCGATGGCGTCATCACCGTAGAGGAAGCCAAGGGCACCGATACGGAAGTCAAGGTGGTTGAGGGTATGCAGTTCGACCGCGGTTATATCTCCCCGTACTTTATGACCAACGGC
>CADBMD010000033.1 GCA_902795735.1 uncultured Bacteroidia bacterium | reverse complement strand
GGCGATTCATTGTGCCTTCGGAACGAATCTCCTCATGGATGCCATCCTGGCCTGCCTGGCAGGAGCCGCAGTCTTGTTCTACTATGCCAGGTTCCATTCTGAAGAACTGGCGGAAATCATCAAAATGTTCAGGAAATGAAGATCGTTCTCCTAGGTCAATGGACTTATCCCGAGCAGAAGCCAAGGGCACAGAGGACCTGGCAGTTGGGAGTCCAGCTTGCCCGCGAAGGCCATGATGTGACATTGTACGCCCTTCTTGGCCCAGGTTCTGATTACACATCCATCGAGAATAGCTGCGGACTGAAGGTAAGGAACCTTGGGTTCTCGAAGAATGGCTTGACCGACAGCGAGGGACATAGGAAGAAGAGGCTTTTCTCCAGCATAGTCAAGAACATTCTCAATGAATATGAAGTTTTTCCCGGCTGCGATTTCAAGCCTATGGTCAGGAACGTGCTTGCACAGGAGGGGCCGATTGACTTGCTCGTTTCCATCGCTTCCCCCCATGCAATCCATTGGGCTGTCGCTGATTGCATCGACCGCACTAAGGTGGGGACCTGGGTGGCCGACTGCGGAGATCCCTTCATGTTCAATCCTTTCATCAAACCTTACGGTTGGCTTGCAAAAGTGGAAAAACGCTGGTGTGCCAGATGCGATTTCATCACAGTCCCGCTTGAAGCGGCCAGGAATTCCTACTATACTGAATTCTCGGAGAAGATAAAAGTGATTCCGCAGGGATTTGATTTCCATGAAGTCGAGCTGCCGACTTATGTCAGGAATAAAGTCCCAACCTTCGTTTTCTCCGGCAGGGCCTACGCCGGACTGCGTGATCCGGGAAAGTTCCTGGACTACCTTTCAACTTCCGGCAAGGAGTTCCTGTTCAGGGTTTTTACCAATTCCCCAGAGCTGTTCCCCTGCGACGCCATGATTGGGAAGATGGATGTGAAGGGTTTCATCCCGAGGACAGAGTTGCTGAAAGAACTAGCCCGTGCTGACTTCCTCGTGAACATCACGAATCCGTCCTCGGTGCAGAGCCCGAGCAAACTTATCGACTACGGACTGTCGGGGCGTCCCGTCCTTGACATATCCTCGGGCTTTACAGAAGAAGAAAAGGGGAATTTCGAAGCCTTCCTGGATGGGGACTATTCATCCGCCCATCGCATTCCGGACCTGTCCGGCTACGACATAGTCAATGTGGCGAAAGCCTTTACAGACCTGACGAAGCGCTGACCTATTCAGCCAGTTTTGCAATGATCCTCGAGCAAGCCTTCCCGTCTCCATAGGGATTGACGGCATTGCTCATCTTTGAATATTCGGATTCGTCATCAAGCAGGAGGCTGATTCCGTCCACGATCTTGTCATAATCAGTTCCGACAAGCCTTACCGTACCGGAGGTCACGGCTTCGGGCCGTTCCGTGGTGTCGCGCATCACGAGGACCGGCTTTCCAAGTCCCGGAGCCTCTTCCTGGATGCCGCCGCTGTCGGTTAGGACTATGCACGACTTGCGCATCAGGAACACGAACTCAAGGTATTCTAGCGGTTCGATGAAGAACATGTTGCCCAGATTGTCAAGTGACGTCCCGAACACTTCGTGGATAGGCTGCCTGACGTTGGGATTCAGATGCATCGGGTAGACGAAATCCACGTCCTGATATTTTGTTCCAAGGTGCTTGATCGCCTTACAGATGTTGATGAAACCTTCTCCGAAATTCTCGCGGCGGTGCCCGGTGATCAGGACTAGCCTGCGGCCGGAATCGAGCCTTGAGACATCATACCCGCATGAAAGCAGACGCTTTGAGGTTTCGCCCCTGAGCTTTTCATCGGATTCCAGCCTTCTGACGACCATCTGGAGGGCATCGATGACCGTGTTCCCGGTGACTGTGATTTTGTCTTCAGGGATGCCTTCCTTCAGGAGGTTCTCACGGCTCAGGGGAGTCGGTGCGAAATTGAAGGTGGCGATCCTTCCGGTGATCTGCCGGTTCATCTCTTCAGGCCATGGGCTGTAGATGTTGTGGGTCCGGAGTCCGGCTTCTATGTGGCCGACTGGAATCCTCTGGTAGAAGGCAGCCAGGGCCGCGGAAGTACTTGTGGAAGTGTCTCCGTGGACGAGGACGATGTCTGGGTTGACGCTCTTGAGGACATCCCTCATCCCGAGCAAAACTTTCGCCGTGACATCGTACAAGTCCTGACCCGGTTTCATGATGTCAAGGTCGTAGTCAGGAGTGATGCTGAACAATTCAAGCACCTGGTCGAGCATCTGGCGGTGCTGGCCTGTGACACAGACCACTGTTTCAAATGAAGGATTATCCTGCAGGCCCTTGATGAGTGGGGCGACTTTGATCGCCTCTGGCCTGGTTCCGAAGACTATAAGTACTTTCTTCATGATTGTCAATCGTTTGTCAAAGCTGGTAGGTTCCAGGGATGTGGCAGATATTGTGGCAGTCCAGGATCACCTTTCCGGCGAGTTTGTCCATGTTGGCCTTGATCTCGTCATGCTTGACCATGATCACGACCAAGTCGATGTCGGAAAGGAAAGCATCCAGGTCATGGTACTGGTTCCTGACCAAGTCTTTCCGAACCATCGGGTCATAGACCTTGAGAGGTTCGGCCAGATGCCTTTCCTGGGCTTCCAGCAGCTGGAGGGTGGGACTTTCCCTACAGTCATCCACGTTCTCCTTGTAAGTCAGCCCGTAGAGGCCTACCCTGGAAGGGGAGGATATGCCTTCCTTTTCCATGATCTCGTGGATCCGGTTAAGGACGAATTCCGGCTGGGAGTCATTGGTTTTCATGGCCTCGTCGATGACCTTGGCAAGATGGGGATAGTCTCCAACCAGGAACCAGGGATCGACGCTGATGCAGTGGCCGCCCACACCGGGGCCGGGCTGGAGGATGTTCACCCTCGGATGCATGTTGCAGATCCTGATGATTTCATGGACATCCATCCCGTCATGATGGCAGATCCGGCTGAGTTCATTTGCGAAAGCGATGTTGACCGCCCGGAAAGTGTTCTCGACGACCTTTGTCATCTCTGCGGTACGGATATCAGTGACCACGATCTCCCCTTTGCAGAATGACGAATACAGCTCCTTGATCCTTTCTCCTGTCTCCTTGTTGTCGGCTCCGATAGTCCTGTTGTTGTTTATGAGTTCATAGACCATGTTTCCGGGGATGATCCTTTCCGGGGCATGGACCAACTGGATGTCTTCTCCGATCCTGAACCCTTGGGCGGATATGGCAGGACGCACGAACTTGTCGATAG
>CADBMD010000032.1 GCA_902795735.1 uncultured Bacteroidia bacterium | reverse complement strand
GATAGATTTTTGAAATTAAGCGATAGCGTCGATACGGATCTTGGAAAGCTTCTGGCGGTGGCCATTTAGCTTCTGGACACCTTTGCGACGGATCTTCTTGAACACGAGCACCTTGTCTGCCTTTGCCTCGTCATCGAGAACTGTAGCTTTCACAACTGCGCCCTTGACATAAGGATTACCGAGCTGGATCTGCCCTTCGGAGTCGATCAGCAAGACTTTGTCGAACTCTACGGAAGCATCCTTGGCCGCGGGAAGGCGGTTCACAAAGATCTCTTTTCCGGCCTCGACCTTGAACTGCTGGCCTGCAATGTCAACGATTGCGTACATAATTAAAAAACTTTTTTAAGTTTCAGCCTGAGGCGTCCGCCCATGCAGGGATTCGGATCTTCTGGAGCCTCCGGGCCATAAAATGGACTGCAAAAATAGTAATTTTCAGAAATTTGGCAAAATATTTCTGAAATTTACAGATAAAGGTTGACTATGGTCTCATAGAGTTCCTGCTTGCCGCTGGTCTGGGCGGGCTCTCCATGTGCCTTGGCATAATCGACGAGCTCTTCGAGGGTCATCCTGCCTTCTTCGAACTTCTTGCCTTCTCCCTGGTCGAATGATGCGTACCTGTCCTTGAGCATCTGCGGGATAGGAGACTCTTCGACTATGGCAGCTGCAGCAAGGAGAGCCTTGGACATGGCATCCATGCCGCAGATGTGAGCTATGAATATGTCTTCGGGATCGGTGGAATTGCGGCGGAGCTTGGCATCGAAATTAGAACCTCCATCCTTGAAACCACCGTTCCTGATAATCTGGAGCATGGCCTGGGTAAGATCGAACACATCAACGGGGAACTGGTCGGTGTCCCAGCCGTTCTGGTAGTCTCCCCTGTTCGCATCGATAGATCCGAGCATGCCATTGTCCACTGCAACGGCGAGTTCGTGCTCGAAGGTGTGTCCGGCAAGAGTGGCATGGTTGACCTCGATGTTGACCTTGAAGTCCTTGTCCAGGCCGTGGGCGCGGAGGAAGCCTATGACGGTCTCGGTGTCAGTATCATACTGGTGCTTGGTAGGCTCCATCGGCTTCGGCTCGATCAGGAAGGTCCCTTTGAAGCCATGGGCGCGGGCATAGTCGCGGGCAGCCTTAAGCATGTTTGCAAGATGATCCTTCTCTCTCTGCATCTGAGTGTTCAGCAGTGAAGAATAGCCCTCACGTCCTCCCCAGAAAACGTAGTTCGTTCCGCCAAGCTTGATGGTGGCATCGATAGCATTCTTGATCTGGACGGCTGCCCTGGCGACCACGTCGAAGTCAGGATTGGTGGCGGCTCCGTTCATGTAGCGCTTGTGCCCGAAGACATTGGCAGTACCCCACAGAAGCTTTATTCCTGTCTGCTCCATCTTGACCAGCGCATAGTCGGTGATTTCCTTCATGCGAGCCTCATACTCTTCTATAGTAGGTGCCTCTTCGACCAGATCCACGTCATGGAAGCAGAAATACTTGATGCCGAGCTTCTGCATCAGTTCGAATCCGGCATCCATCTTGTCCTTCGCCCTCTGCATGGGGTCAGAGGCCTTGTCCCATTCATATTCACGGGTCTGGCCGCCGAACTGGTCGCCACTTGCCTGGCCAAGGGTGTGCCACCATGCCATGGCGAACTTCAGCCAGTCCTCCATCCTCTTTCCAAGGACCATCCTGTCGGGTTCATAATAATGGAATGCCAGAGGATTCTTGCCCTTGGGGCCCTCGAAGGGGATCTTTCCAATTGCAGGGAAATATTCTTTCATCTCTTTCTATATTAATAAGTTATTCTTCCATCTTGAATAAGCTTCCTGATAAGGAACCGGATCGGGAGCAGGCTCGACGACAGCCAGCCTCTTCAGTGTGGAGAACGCCTCCCGGGCATCCTTGTAGATTCCGGCTCCGATTCCGGCACCCTTGGCGGCGCCGGCAGACCCGTCTGTCTCATACAGTTCTATGGTGGCTCCGGTCACTGAAGCAAGGGTGTCCCGGAATATCGGGCTGAGGAACATGTTGGTGAAACCTGCGTGGATTACACCGACTTTCATCCCCATCTGTTCCATAATGTCGGTCCCGTACTTGAAGGAGAACACGATGCCTTCCTGGGCAGCCCGTGCAAGGTGTTTCCAGGTGTGGACATTGAAATTGATCCCCTCTATCCTGCAGCCCATGTCCTTGTTGCCCAGCATCCTCTCCGCTCCGTTGCCGAAAGGATACACGGACACGCCTTCGCATCCGACCGGCACGCTCGCCGCCTCTTCATTCATCTCATCGTACATCATCCCCCGAGGAACCACATTCCTTCTTATCCAGGCATTCATTATCCCGGTGCCGTTGATGCACAGAAGGATTCCCAGGCGGGGAGCGGACTCTTCATGATTGACATGAGCAAAGGTGTTGACCCTTGAAAGAGGATCATAATCCACCTTTCCGCTCACACCGTACACCACTCCTGAGGTTCCTGCTGTCGCAGCGATTTCACCAGGATCGAACACATTCAGGGAAAGGGCGTTGTTTGGCTGGTCCCCTGCCCTGTAAGTTACCGGTATGCCAGGTTCCAGCCCAAGTTCGGAAGCAGCCATGGAAGACAGGCGGCCTTGGTCTGAAAAAGCAGGCACTATCCTTGGAATGACCTTCTCATCAAATCCGAACCAGTCCATCAGGAATGACGCGGGACGGTTTTCCTTGAAATCCCAGAGCATGCCTTCCGAAAGGCCGCCGATGGTAGTGCACTTCTCACCGGTCAGCAGGTAAGCGATGTAGTCGCCTGGAAGCATTATCTTGTCGGTATTTTCAAAGACTTCCGGCTCATTCTCTTTCACCCAGGCCAGTTTTGAGGCCGTGAAGTTGCCGGGGGAATTAAGCAGGTGGCCAAGACATTTCTCCGCTCCTATTCCCCGGAACGCTGCCTCGCCATAAGGAACAGCCCTGGAATCACACCATATAATCGAGTTGCGGAGCAGGTTCCCGTCCTTGTCCAGGCACACGAGCCCATGCATCTGATAGGAGATTCCTATGGCGGCGACATTCGGCTTGCTTTCCGAGGAGCTTCCATGGCGGAACTTTTCCAGGACCTCGGCAGTCGAAAGCTTGAGGGATTCCCACCAGGAAACAGGATCCTGTTCAGCCCACCCGGGTTTTATGGAAATGATGGTGTTCTCATGTTTGGGATAGAATGCACTGGCGACGCACTCGCCGCTCTCCACCTCGACAAGGCTTGCCTTGACGGATGAACTTCCCACATCATAACCTAACAGATATGTGCTCATAGCCTGCTGATGAAAGTTTCCATCCCCTTTGTCGCAACTTCACGGATGTGGGTGATCCTGGGATCATGGACGGCCACATCTTCCGGATCGATAAGGTACACGGGGACACCGTTCCGTGCATAGCGGTAGAGCCCGGCGGCAGGATAGACATTAAGGGAAGTTCCGACGATAAGCATGATGTCGGCATCAGCTACGATGTCTATGGCCTTTTCTATGTTAGGGACCGCTTCACCGAAGAAGACGATATGCGGCCTCAGCTGGCTTCCGTTAGGAGCCAGGTCGCCAAGGACGACAGGCTCATAACCGACGTCGATGACTTCTTTCTCGGAATATGTCCGGTCATATTCACCATTCTCTGGACGGACTTTGGTGGCTTCCCCATGCAGATGCACCACCCTGGTGCTCCCTGCCCTTTCATGCAGATTGTCGACATTTTGGGTGATGACCGTGACATCGTAGTCCTTTTCCAATCCGGCGATGGCATAATGAGCCGCATTCGGTTTTACCTTGGAAAGTTGCTCCCTGAGCTGGTTATAAAACCCGAGGACGAGCTCCCGGTTACGGTACCATCCTTCGATGGAAGCGACCTCCTGTGGGTCATATTCACCCCAGAGGCCTCCGGACCCTCTGAAGGTACTCAGTCCGCTCTCGGCGCTGACCCCTGCACCCGTGAGGACCGCTATCTTTTTCTTAGCCATTTAGTTTCTCTTGAAATATGTATTTCTCAACCAGTATTCGAACAAAGGATCGAAGATGAGCGGTTTCTCGTCATCCCCGACAAAAGTAAGGATCTCTTTCTTCATCAGCGCATCCTTGAGCCTTCGGACATTCGCAGAAGAATTCAATGAATATTTCCGGATCACTTCAGCTGTACTGAACTTGGTGTAGCCATCGATGATAGCCTTCAGGAGGCTGACCTGGAACGTGGTCAAGTCATTCATGGTGGCGATGAAACGCCCCCTGTGGATGGAAATTATGGTTTCAAGGGCCTCCAGCAGGACAGGCTCCATTATGTAGCCTTTCGACAGCGAATCGCAGATCGAAGTGAAATGATTGATGTAAAACAGATTGCACCTGAAGAGCCGGCAGGCGCCGCTGACAAGGTCCCTGTCCACCACCTTGCCGCTTGCGAGGAATCCCTTGATGATGTGTTCCACAATCGCCCTCTCGTCCACCTTGCTGAGTTTGAGCCTCTCCACCCTGCGGTAGAAGAAATGCCTCTTGACAAAGATGTCCTGCATGGCATTGTACTGGGATCCCAGGAAAATGTAGGAGAAGAACTTGTTCCCGGCAAGCCGAGCCTCGTCAATGGCGCCTTCCATCAGCTTGAACAAGTCTTCCCCGTCCTCGGCAAGGTCCAGGTTCTGGAACTCGTCGACGATCATGAACATCTTCTCCCGCCTGTCGGCAGCGATGCTGTATGGAAGCCTCAGGACTGCCTTGAAATCATCCCGGTCCAGATCCCAATTGGTCGACAGGATGGTATCTGAACTGGAAAAAGCCTCCCTGTCGAAAACAAAATGGGTCCCGGCAAGATACTTTGCCACCACTGCGGCATATTCATCGGGAGTGGAAGCCGCAAGCCTTATGACTGCGGCGCCAAGCCGCTTGATGAACACCTCTGAATGACGTATGTCAAGGGCGGTGATGTCGCCCGTGGTAAAGCGCATGCCGGACACCCGCATCTTGGTAAGGACTTGGTGCACGATGGATTTCTTACCGGTTCCATACGGTTCCCAGATAACCACGTTCTCACTCTGTGAAAGCAAGTTGCCAAGGATGGTACAGTCTTCCTTTCGGCCGATGAAACGCTGACCTGTCACATATTTGTTGTACAAAAACGGGCTGTCCATGCAAATAACATTTTTGTTTTGACAAAATTAAGAAAATTTTCCTATCTTTGCACCCGCTTTGACAAAAAGGAGGTGGTAAAAAAGTCATGATCATAGTTCCAATCAAAGAAGGTGAGAACATCGAGAGAGCTCTGAAGAAATTCAAGAGAAAGTTCGAAAAGACAGGTGCGATCCGTGAGATGCGTGCCCGCAAGAACTTCGAGAAGCCTTCCGTGAAGAAGAGAGCAGCCAGGATGAAGGCAATCTACGTCCAGCACCTCCAGCTTCAGGACGAACAATAAGCATCACCTCATGCAATTTACAGGCAAATCCTTTCCGGGTTTGTCTTTTTTTGTTATTTTTGGTAAACAGACAAATCCATCCTATCATGAAACGCAACATACTGCTGACCATCTTGGTCGGAGCCCTGACCGCTCTGACCGTTCCCGCCCAGGATTTCAACGGACTGGACATGAACCTGGGTAACCTTTCCAGATTGTCAAAAGCCCAGACCCGGTCCATAAGCCCGGAGAACTTTACCGGAGAGAAAGGCAAAGGCGGCATGGCGGTTCCCGACGCCAAGAATGTCACCAGGAACCAGAACAACGCTTCCTGGGCCGCCCGGGACCTGGGAGAGACATGGAAAGTCAACCCTTACATTAAGATCGCTTCCGGGGAGACCGTCACTATAGCTGAGATAGATGGTCCCGGCGCCATCCAGCACATCTGGATGACCCCCACCGGTGTCTGGCGGTACACCATCATCCGCATGTACTGGGATGACGAGAAAGAGCCGTCCGTGGAATGCCCGATCGCCGACTTCTTCTGCATGGGATGGAATGAATATGCCCCCATCGTCTCACTTCCTGTCTGCGTCAATCCTGGAAGCGCTTTCAACTGCTACTGGTCGATGCCGTTCCGGAAGAAGTGCAAGATCACCATGGAGAATGTGAACGACTCCGAGGAGATGACTCTCTACTACCAGATCGACTACACCCTGACGGAAGTTCCCGAAGATGCGGCTTATTTCCATGCCCAATGGCGCCGTACCCTCTGGAATGACACGTCTGACTTCACCATCATCGACGGGATCAAGGGTCAGGGCCAGTACGTGGGAGTCTATCTCGCATGGGGCGTCCACAATGTCGGCTGGTGGGGTGAAGGAGAGATCAAGTTCTTCATTGACGGCGACAAGAAATATCCGACGATCTGCGGAACCGGAACTGAAGATTACTTCTGCGGCTCCTACAATTTCGACCGTGGAGGCCGCTACACCGAATTCTGTACACCATATTCGGGCCTTTGCCAGGTCATACGCCCGGACGGCACCTACAAGTCCCAGGAAAGATTCGGGATGTACCGCTGGCACATCATGGACCCTATCCGTTTCCAGAAAGACCTCAAGGTAACCATCCAGGATCTCGGCTGGAGGAAGGACAAGAGGTATCTTGCCCAGCACTCCGACATTGCCGCGACAGTGTTCTGGTACCAGACAGAGCCTCATGCCAAGTTCCCAGCCTTCCCTGACTGGAGGCAGCTGGAAACACTTTAGCATCTGATTTCCAAGGATGAAGGGCAGGCCGAAATGGTGGAAAACAGTCCGGGTGGTGCTTTGCGCACTGCTCGGGCTTTGGGCAGCCCTCATGGTGATCCTGCAGATCATCCTGAGTTCTTCTTTTCTCGAAAGCGTTGCAGGGAAATATGCCAATGAATTCGTGGATGGCAAGGTCTCTTTCGACAGGATCAAGGCCTCGATGATAAAGAGTTTTCCGAACCTGAACATCAGCATCGAAGGGCTGACCATAACCTATCCGCACGAACGGTTCGCCGTTTTCGATTCCTTGATTCCTCCAAAAGGAGGAGAGCCTTACCGGCTGGGGTGGGGTGAAGATGCCACGGGAGGCGGTCAGTCCGACACGCTGGCGCATCTTGGGCACCTGAGCCTGGCCGTCAACTACATGAGCGCCCTTGGCGGCCGCATCGACATCGGACACGCAGTACTGGAGCATCCCAGGATATTCCTCCACAAATACGATTCGACCAGGGCCAACTGGGGAATATTCAGGACCGGGGCCAATGCCCCCGACGACACATCCTCTTTAAGGCTTCCCCCGCTGAAGGTCGGAAAGGTGAGCCTCTCGGATAAGCCTTTCGCCGTGTTCACAAGCATCTCCGACACTCTGGCGGCATCCCTGGAACTGGACCACATCACCATGAAAGGCCACAGGGACCACTATGACCTCGACCTCGAATCGATAGTGTCCCTTGACATGGCATCGACCGGAAAGATGGAGCTCCCCGTCAGGATTGAAACCAAGTTCCACCCCGACTTCCAGAAAAACATCTATTCTGTAAAGAAACTCAAGGCATCCGTCGCCATGATAGATTTCTCGGGAGAAGCCAAGGTCGACTTGAGTGGAGAGAACCCCTACATAAAAGCAGACGCCGTCATTGACGAAGAACCTGTCAGTGAAGTGACCGAGTATTTCGGAAGCAATTTCCCAATCCTCAAGAAACTTAAGACGGATGCCAGGATTTCCCTGGATGCCCATTGCGACGGCTTCTACATTCCTTCTGAAGGTTCCCTTCCTCCCCTTTCAGTCCATCTGGTCGTTCCCGATTCCCGGATTGCCTGGGAAGGCATCGATGAAAATGGTGATTTCGACCTTGAGGCGACTGCCAGGGTCGTGGACGGGAAACTCATCGCAGACGTACCGGACCTGTGCCTGAAGATAAAGGGTCTGGACATCCAGTTGAAAGGCTCCGCAGAAGATTTGCTGGATGGGGATCCGCTTCTGAACCTTGACTCCAGGATCCATGCTAAACTGGACTCCCTCGCACGCTTCCTCCCATCGGACATGGGCATAACGGCAAGCGGCAACCTTGATGGCAAGGTCAAAGGGACCTTCCGGCCTTCCCAGCTGGATTTGTACAACTTCAGCAACTGCGGAATAGAAGGGAACCTTGTCAGCGATGGCATATTCATAAAAGACCAAAAGGATTCGGTTTCAGCATTTCTCGGTTCCACTTCCATAAGCCTTGGTAATTCAGAAGGCACCCCGGGAATAAGTGCTTACATAGACAGCTTGAACGCCAGGTACGGATCATCCACATTCATCCGAGGGACCGGTGTAAAGCTCTTTGCCTGTAATCCTGAAGAGAAGAAAAAGACTCAGGTATCTCCCCCGCTTGAAGTCCGTTTCGACATCTCATCAATCGGGATGATGGACACTGACTCTTGCTTCATAGGAGTAAGGGGGTCCAAAAACAATCTCAAGTTCAATAAAGTGTCCGAGGGGAAAGCGGGAGGGCCTCACCTGCAGCTGGCAAGCAGCAACGACAGGATTTTCATCCGGGAATCAGTCAACCGTTACTCTGCTTCCGGCCTTGCCCTCAACATTTCGGCCAGCCCCACTGACAAGTCTCAGGCTCAAGACACCCTTGGCAGGAATCTGCGCCGGCGTCCTCGAGGAACGCCTCTTCCTGACTTCCTTTCCGAGAAAGACTTTGCCAAGAAAGACATCAACCTGAAGCTTGGCGATGGCGTGGCAAAGTATTTCAACGACTGGGACCTGACAGGGTCTTTCAAGATCGGTGGCGGGAAGGTCATAACTCCTTACTTCCCGCTCGACAACAGGCTTTCAAACCTCTCGGGCAGGCTGACCAACAACAAAATCGAACTGAATTCAATGACCATCCTCTCCGGGTCTTCCGACATTTCAGCAAAGGGATCACTGTCCGGCATCAAGAGGGCGATCACTACAGGCAGGGGTAGGCTTGTCCTGGACCTTGGCATCAGTTCCAACCTTGTGGACTTGAACGAGATACTTGTCGCCTTGAACGCAGGCAGCCAGTTTGTTCCTCCAGGCGGGAATGCCGCCCTGGCCGAAGTCGGAGACACCGATTATCTTGAGTCCGTGCAGAAGGAAGCCGTGAACGATACCACAGCCTCAAGCTCATTGATCGTAATCCCTGCCAACCTCAATGCAAAGGTCAACCTGCAGGCCGGGACGATAAAGTACTCTGACCTCGAAGCTTCCTTCATGTCCACCGACTTGGAGATGAAGGAACGATGCCTCCAGATAACCAACACACTGGCAATGACCAACATGGGAGAATTGTTCCTGGAAGGATTCTATTCGACACGCACGAAAAAGGACCTCAAGGCCGGATTCGATCTCATGCTTTCGAACATCACTGCCGAGAAAGTCATCCAGCTCTTCCCTGCCGTGGACAGCATAATGCCTATGCTAAAGGCATTCAAAGGCCTTCTCGACTGCGAGATAGCATCGACCGCGTCCATAGACACCTCCATGAACATCATCCTTCCGTCTTTGAACGGAATGATAAAGATTGATGGGAAAGACCTGTCCCTGAGTGAGAGCGAAGACCTCGACAAACTCCGCAAGACCCTGATGTTCAAGGATAAGGATTCCAGTTACATCAACTCTATGTCCGCCCGTGGGATCGTCAGGGAGAACCAGCTTGAAGTCTTCCCGTTCATCCTCAAAGTCGACCGGTACACCTTGGCCCTCAATGGTATCCAAGGCTTCGACCAAAGATTCAAGTACCATGTCTCGGCCATCAAGTCCCCTATCCCGTTCCGATTCGGTGTCAACCTTGGAGGCACCTTCGATTCATGGAAATGGAAACTCGGGAAAGCCAGGTTCAAGAGTACGAAAGTGCCTCTGTTCGATAATGAAATCGATGAGGTGAGGCTGAATCTTGTCAACTCGATCCACAACATCTTCAGCCGTGGGGTCGAGCATGCCATCATGCAGCAGGAGAAGGCCCAGGAGGCCGTCCAGGAAAAGAAGGCGGAGACAGCCTATTCCGTTGAAGAGACTGAAGAATTGTCAGAGCTGGAGAGGAAGGCCCTGGAGACCCTTGGAAAAATAAGCGAGGAATAACAAAAAATAATTATCTTTGCAGTCCATCGCGGGTGTGTTGGAATTGGTAGACAAGCCAGACTTAGGATCTGGTGCTTCGGCGTATGGGTTCGAGTCCCTTCACCCGCACAAAAAGAGAGGCTGACTCACTGTTGAGCCAGCCTCTCTTTGTAGGGCGTCTTGCTGCGTTAGTTCGCGACAATGTCGAAGAGGATCACCCTGGTCTTGCTTCCGGAAGTGGTGATGGTCACCGTCATCGGAGAAGTGAGGGCGCTTCCAAGGTTGAAGGTGTAGTAATCGCTGGAAGAAACACTCATCGTGTAAGGCGAGTTGTTGCTTGCTCCGTCATTTGCAGCAGGTGAGACACTGAAGATCTCGCTGCCGGATTCATTCTTGAACACGAGGTTTGCAACATTGCCCTTCCAGGACACTGCATAGAAGCTGACCGACTTGGTTCCGGCAGGAAGAGTTATGGTGGCTTCTCCGGCCTTGCTCGAGGTTCCAAGCTTGAGGACGGTCTTGCTTTCGCCGTTGACCGTGGCTTCGTGGGTGTAGCCATTGGTGCCGGTCTCCCATGTCAGTGCTGTACCTTCTCCACCGCCGGGGCCGTCGTCTCCTCCAGGAGTTACTTCTCCGCCGGGATTGTCAGGATCCTCGATCTGGCTGGTGCCTGCGTATTCATAGAGGCTTGGCATGATCCCCTGATCCTGATTGCTCGAGTAGGATCCATAGGAATTGTAACCCTTCGAGTACTGGATGTACTTGTTGACGCTGTTGTTGGTGATGGTGAATGTGCCGTCGGCGTTGACATCCACGCTCCAGTACTGGCCGTCAGCAGGCTCTGCGTTGACATTGAAGCTGTTGTAGGTCCCGGTCTGGTAGACATACCTTCCGTCCTGCTGCTTGATGGTATAGCCGGATGAAGTGGATTCGAAAATGAACTCCTTGTCATCGGCCTTCTCCTTGAGGGTGATCGTCCCGTCGCTGAGGGTCGCCTCAGTCTTCTGGAGATAACCGTAGTTGCTCGTGATCTGGTTGGCGACATAGGCGAGCGAACCATCTTCTGCGACAATCAGGTAAGACTTACCGGATTCGACTGAGGTAACCTTCTTGTAGTTGTAGACGGTGATGGTAGAAGGAGTGTCTTCACCGGAAGCCTTGGTTACGATCTCGGTGGCTATGATGTAGAGGACACCATCGACATTGCCGTACCAGAAACCGGTCACGGCGACCTTGTCTTTGCTTGCGGCCCTGGATTCGGTTCCAAGTGACGAGTGAGGATTGTAGATGATCACATCGCTGGTCGCTCCGGCCACTGAGACATGGAATTTGCCTTCGTCGTCAGCGGACAGGTCTCCGGTGATGCTTACGAGGGTAGGTACGGAGGCAGTGTAGGTGTCGACAGATGCGGTGATGTCTGTAGCCTTCGGATAGACAACCCTTGCATTGGAGGCCGTCTTGCTGTATTCATTGACCGTCCCAAGCCCCGGCATTCCGTTGAGAGGAGCAGAAGTGGCCTTGAATGAGATGGAGTCGCCCTTCTCCGGCTTGTTCGACTTGTCGTTCACATAGATGTAGCTGTCTCCGTCGGTCACGACATAACCATCGGCAGTCAGGCCGACGACAAGGGCGGGTTCGAGTTCGACCTCGGTGCCTTCCTCGGTCGCGATGGCCTCGGTTACATCTATGGTTGCAGGACCGTCATATACGGCCTGGATTACGGTGCAGGTGTCGGAAAGGTCATTGCCGCTGAAGACTACCTTACCGGTCCTGGTTTCTCCGGTCGTGTTCCTGGTTGCGGTGAGGGTGAATATCCTTTCGTTAAGAGCCCTTGTGGTGGGGGAGACGGAAAGCCAGTCGGCACCTTCGATGACAGTTGCGGTGATGCGCAGGTTGGTGCTGAGAGCGAATGGCACTTTCTGGCGCCTGCCGTCAATCTCAACCACCTTCTCGGAAAGGATGAGTGCATCCGGGGTGAGCTGGGTGATAGTTATGACGGTGCCATCCTCAAGGGTGATGTCGCTGTGCCTCCAGTCATAGGATTCATTGGATTTGAGGTTCAGGACAACCTGGTCTCCGACGGATGTGACTTCAACCCACTCGGAAGAACCCTCGCTGAGTTCGGCAGTGCATGAAGTTACAGGGATGGTCAACTCACCACCCATGTAGTCGACTGTGTACTGAGTCTGGATGTGAGGCTTTACTGATTCGTCCAGCCCGATCTTGATGATTTTGGTGAAGGAACCGTTGTTGTCGTCGGTCAGCATGAAAAGGACCTTGGTCGATGTGAAGCTGGCCGGGGATTTGATGGAAATCCTTCCCGAGCGTTCGTCGGAGGGGTAGATGGTGACGGTCCACCCATCGTTTTCGTAGGTCTGGAAATCAACCTTCGCACCTTCTGGAGCCTCGATCCTGTAAGTGGTGCTCAAGACTTCGGAGGGGCGGATCTTGGCGAAAGCACTTTCATCGAAGACCAATTGCAGTTTGTTGGCTTTTTCAGCCAGGGGAATGGTTATGACAGTACCGTCGCTTAGTGTAAAATAAGCGTTGTAGGTGTCTGTCGTCACATCCTTGAACATGGAGTCGGTCGAAGCGGGCTGTCCGGGGACCTTGGTCCAGCTTTTCCCATTGTCGTAGGAGATGTACCACTGCGAGTCCTCTATCTTGACCTGAGGAGTGGTGCCTGTGGAAATCTTACTTCCGGAAGGGTCCAGGAGCCATTTGCCATCCACCGTCCAGTAATAGACACCACCGTCTTCCTTGACACCGATAGCAGGTGTGCTGCCGTTGGAACCATTGTTGATGTTGATGCTTGTCCCATCTGTGAAAGAAATGACGTAGCCATTGCCTGAAGTCTTGACCGATGTGATGGCGATCTGGTTTTCAAGGGCGGCCACCGTACGTTGAAGGGAAGCAATGTCGGAATTCAAAGCTTCCAGGTTCGCGATCCTTGCTCCCTGGGAACTCAGTGCATTCCAGACTTCCGAATCATCGTACTTGCATCCTGCCAGAAGGCAGACAAGAGGCAGGAGCAGGAATAGGATTCTTTTCATACAAAAACTTGATTTATTGTTATTAATTCCTTGTGAATAGTCTATAATCGGATAAAAATACACAGAATCTTCGGCCTAAACAAGAACAGGAACTTTGGAGAATGATAAAAGTTATTAACAATGTCATGTTTATAATGAGATGTGATTTTAAAAAAGTTATATTTGCAAGCATAAAAACCATCATCATGCTGTCCTTTGAAAGCGATTACACTGAAGGCGCCCATGAGCGGATTCTACGTCGACTGGCCCAGACCAACCTGGAGCAGACGCCGGGCTATGGCAATGACAAATATTCAGAAAGTGCGAAGGAAAAGATCAGGGATGCTTTCGGCCTTCCAGATGCCGATGTATTCTTCCTTGTAGGCGGTACGCAGACTAATTCAACCGTGATCGCTTCGATGCTGAGGGATTACGAAGGGGTAATCGCTGTCGGAACGGGCCATATCGGAGTCCATGAGAGTGGAGCAGTCGAGTACACCGGCCACAAGGTGCTGACTCTTGAGCATCATGACGGGAAGATGTCTGCCGTGGAACTGGAGGACTATCTCGAAGCTTTCTATGCCGATGAGACCCATGAGCACATGGTTATTCCCGGGATGGTCTACATTTCTTTCCCGACTGAATTCGGGACGATCTATTCTAAGTCAGAACTCAAGGCTCTCCATGAGGTCTGCAGGCGGTATTCAATGCCCTTGTTTATCGATGGAGCACGCCTTGGCTATGGTTTGATGAGCCGCGCTAATGATGTGGATCCTCATGAACTTGGTGACCTGTGCGATGTGTTCTATGTGGGCGGTACGAAGGTCGGGGCCTTGTTTGGCGAGGCTGTGGTCTTCCCTCACGGGAATGCGCCGGCTCATTTCTTCACCACTATCAAACAGCATGGTGCTTTGATGGCCAAGGGGAGGATACTGGGCCTTCAGTTCGACACTCTGTTCACAGATGGACTGTATTTTGAAATTGCCCGCCATGCAGATGACATAGCTGCCCTTTTGGAGCGGATATTCATAGAAAAAGGGTATTCCAAGTACATTGATTCTCCGACCAACCAGCAATTCTTCGTCATGGACAAAGCCCTGGCGGCGAAGCTTCATGGAAAAGTGAGATTCGAGGATTGGTGCCCTGTGGGAGATGGCAAGATTGCCGTGCGCTTCGTGACCAGCTGGGCGACTCCGGAAGAGAACGTCCTCGCCCTGAAGGACATCCTTTAAAATTTGTCATTATATAATAATAACCTTCGTCATGTTATCAGCAATCATATCCACAGTCTTGCTAAGTGCTACGCTAAATGTCATTCCTGCTCCAAAGGAAACCAGGTTGAATGGAAAGGAAGCTCCGGTTACTGCAATGGACCGCTGCCGGGTAAGGTTCTCCAAGAAACTGAAACCGGAAGAGTACATCCTGAAGGTCAGACGCAAGTCTGTAAGGATCAAAGCAGGAGGACCTGCAGGCGAGTTCTATGCCCGCCAGACCCTTGCCCAGGAGAAGGACAACCAGGGAGTCCTTCTTAGAGGAACCATCAAGGATTCCCCGCGCTTTGGATGGAGAGGCTACATGCTGGACGAATCCAGGCATTTCTTCGGAGAGGAGTTTGTATTGAAAACCCTCGACCTGATGGCCTACTATAAACTCAACAAGTTTCACTGGCACTTGACCGATGCACCTGGATGGAGGATAGAAATAAAGAAATATCCCGAACTTACGACTGTCGGGGCGACCGGATGCCACACTGATCCCCAGGCATCACCTCGTTTCTACACTCAGGACCAGATCAGGAAGATAGTAGCTTATGCTGCCGAACGGCATATCGAGGTAATCCCTGAATTCGACATGCCTGGCCATGCTTCCGCCGCATGCCGGGCCTACCCATGGCTGATGGGAGGAATGGATCCTGCGGATCCCAATGCCCAATTCACCTTCAATGTGGGCAGCGAAAGAGTCTACGAGTTCATTTCGGATGTGCTTGACGAGATTTTCTCCCTATTCCCCAGTGAATATATCCACATCGGCGGCGACGAAGTCAACTTCGGTAGCGCCTGCTGGAATGACAACCCTGACATCCAGGCTTTGATGAAACGTGAAGGTATCAAAGACTTGAAACAAGTCGAAGGCTGGTTCCTCAAGAAAATGGCTGGCGTTATCGCTGAAAAAGGTCACAAACTGATTGCCTGGGATGACGTACTGGATGGAGGAGTTGAAGTCAAGGATGCTGCCATAATGTGGTGGCGCCATGAGCGTCCGGATCACCTCACGCAAGCACTGGACAACGGCCAGAAGGCTATCCTGACCCCTCGCAGGCCACTGTACCTTGATTTCGTACAGTATCCCGGACACACCCAGGGGCGTTCAAGCTATCGTGGCGAATATGTCTGCTGCACCTTGAAGGACATCCATGATTTCCCGGAAGTAAATGTGGCAGGAGTGGAATTCACGCCTGAGCGCTTGGCCAATGTCCTGGGCATTCAAGGCAATCTCTGGACCGAGACTGTCAAGACAACTGAACGAGCCGACCACATGAGCTGGCCCCGTCTCTGCGCTATAGCAGAGAGCGGCTGGACCATGCCTGAAAATAAGGATTTCGCTTCATTCGAGGCCAGGATGGACGCTGCCTATAAGCATCTGGAAGACAAGGGAATCCATTTCTTCGACAACCGCGATCCTGAACGCCATCCCGAGATCCCCTCGGCCGTCAGGTAATAATCAGCCCCTTCCTGAGGAAGAGACCATCTCTTTCAGATGTGCACTCAAGGCAGTGTTTCCAAGCAATTCCTCCAAGGTGATGTGCATCCTCCAACGCCAGTAATGGCGGGGATTCGCGGGAACATTGATCCTCTCATCGGCCGGATCTCCCTGATAACGAAGTGCCCCATCGACGGAAAGCCAGTCCTGCAGTGGCATTATGCACAGCATCGAAGGGGAGGCCAGGTGATCCATTAGTATCCGTTCGCAGATCCATGGCTCACAGTTTGAAGGAGCCTCTCCCTCAAAATGAAGGATATCATGGTAATACCTTGAAGTCATTTCCCTGTCCTCTTCCCACCAGGCTCGTAGCGAAGACGTGTCATGGGATCCGGTCGTGCATACCGAGAGATAAGGATAGGTCCATGGCTCATCGAAGGTCTTCTGCGGGGACTTTGGCATCCTCTGGACCTCGAGGGAAAGGATCTTGAGTTCATCCATAACCTCCGGGACACAGGCCGGGATCATCCCGAGATCCTCGCCGCAAGCCATCATCTTGGTTGAATCCAGCAAAGCTGGGAGTTTCTTCATGGCAGTGTCCTTCCAGAATGAATTATGGCGCCTGTAGAAGAAATCATTGTAAAGATCATTGTAGGCATCCTGCTTCCATGGCTCGAGAGCCTTGAAAGCAGAAGTGTCCTGGGATGAAATCCGCGGATGATACCAACCGGGACGATGTGGATCGGGAACGAACAGTTCACTATGGGGATCGAAGCCAAGCGAAGATATCTCTTCATGGGAATAAGGCAGGGCTGGATTGAAATGTCCCAGCAGCCCGGACTTGATCCCATAAGGTATTTCCCAGATCCGGAAGAAGCCAAGGATGTGGTCGATCCGGAAGGCGTCGAAGTATTCGCTCATCTTTCCCAGGCGGGCCTTCCACCAGCCATAGCCATCCTTGGACATCTCTTCCCAATTGTAGGTTGGGAAGCCCCAGTTCTGGCCATCGGCGGAAAAAGCATCCGGCGGGGCCCCGGCCTGTGAGTCAAGGTTGAACAGGGAAGGATACTGCCATGCATCGACACTTGTCCGGCTGATCCCGATGGGGAGATCGCCCTTGATCGCCACCCCCTTGGAATGGGCATAGGCCACAGCGTCCTTCAACTGGACATCGAGGCAGAACTGTTCCCAGAAATAGAACTCCATCTCTTCAAGATGCTTCTTCTTGAAAGATTCCAGGGCCGCGGGAGAATATTCCTTCATCTTCTTCCACTTCCCGAATTCAGGAGTACCATTCTCGTCCCGGAGGACGCAGAAGGCCGCATAAGGTTCCAGCCAGGTACAGTTGGCATTGAAGAAAGACTGGAAGGCACGCCCCTCAAGGTCCTTCTTCCCCTTTGTCTTGAAAGCCTCCCTCAGGAGCCTGTCTTTTTCGTTGTTCACCCTCTCATAGTCAATCTGAGGAAGGGAATTCAGCTCTTTCTGGAGAGCCTTGTACTCCTTGGTTGCCTTGACACCGGCATCCCGCAGGGAAATGAACTGAGGATGAAGGGCGAATGTGGAATTAGCATTGTAAGGATAGGAGTCGGTCCAGGTCCGTGTCATCGTGGTGTCATTGATCGGAAGCAGCTGGATGATGCTCTGGCCTGTTGCCGATGCCCAATCCACCAGCTTCTTCAAGTCCCTGAATTCTCCTACTCCGAAACTCTCCTCACTCCTCAAAGAGAACACCGGGATAGCCACGCCTGCTCCCCTCCAAGGCTTCCTGTCCATGGACGCGGGTCCGCCTCCGAAAACCGGTTCTGGGTCATGGATTACCCCAAGGGTGCCATCGCCAGGGATTCTTGCCGCATGGCGATTGGAACCGGCCTCCCAATTCTTCAACTCTCCCGTAAGCTCATCAATGACGACATACTTATATTCAAAAGGTTCCCTGGCATCCAGGAAGATTTCCCACAACGGCGCCTCGGATGAAGACAGCCTCAGGCAGGATTTCCAGTCATTGAAAACCGGACCGCTTCCAGTGACGGCAAGGCACTCTCCCTTCCTGATACAGGAGGCTGGCACGACCAGGGCAAGGTTTCCCGTGTACTTTCCGGCAGAGGCCTCCCTCCTGAATATCACATCAGTGAATGCCTTTGTCCAGAACGGAGCCGTCGAAGGCCGGTCCTGCCAATAGTCCAGGACATCGAGAGCCGCCGGCTTGCGGCCGGATGGCAGTGGAATCTGATGGGAGCCCCATTCCTTCCGTATGGTCCTGCCCTCCTTCTGGAGGATGAATGAATATCTGATAGTAGAAGTCCTGGACGGGACTTTTATGCATGCTTCCCACCTGCCGCCGTGCACATACTGCATTGGAACAGGAGCTGTTCCCTCTGGCACAAGGCTGACAATCTCTCCAGGTACAGTGAAATACTCCAAGCTGATCTTAAGGTTCATGATATCTTGATGGCGGTCTAGTCCGCGCATCTTTTGCAATATAGCCAAAATATCCGAAAATGGCTATCTTTGCACCGATAACCAGCATCTGCATGGATAAGAAAGATCTTGAAATAATGGTTCCGGCAGGCAGTTTCGAATGCTTGATGGCGGCCATCGAAGGTGGTGCGGATTCCGTCTATTTCGGAGTCGGCAAACTGAATATGCGGTCACATTCAGCCGGGAATTTCAGGATGGAAGACCTCGGGGAGATCGTAAGGATCTGTCATGCCAACGGGGTCAAGACATACCTGACTCTCAACATAGTCCTCTATGAAGATGACCTAGCCCCGATGAGGGAACTGCTGTCAGCTGCCAAGGATGCAGGTGTCGATGCAGTCATCGCTTCCGATTTGGCTGCGATATCTTTCTGCCGCGAAATCGCCCTGGAAGTCCATGCTTCGACCCAGCTTAACATCTCCAACATCGAAGCCCTCCGGTTCTATTCCCGGTTCGCCGATGTGATGGTCCTGGCCAGGGAGCTTACTCTCAGGCAAGTCAAGGCAATCCATGAAGCAATCGTTTCCGAAGGGATCAAAGGTCCTTCCGGAGACCTTGTCAGGATCGAGATGTTCGCCCATGGTGCCCTATGCATGTCCGTCTCCGGGAAGTGCTACCTCAGCCTGCATGGATGCGGGCATTCTGCCAACCGGGGTGAGTGTTACCAGCTTTGCAGGAGGGGCTACCTCCTCACCGACCTGGAGACAGGGGAAGAGCTTCACCTGAGGAACAAGTACATCCTGTCTCCCAAGGACCTCTGTACGATCGAGTTCATGGACAAGATCATTGATTCCGGAGTGCGTGTCTTCAAGATAGAAGGAAGGGCGCGGTCTGCTGAATATGTCAAGAGGACTGCTTCCTGCTACAGGAGGGCTGCTGATGCCGTCTGTGAGGGGACGTATTCAAAGGAGCTTGCTGCCGGGCTCAAGGATGATCTTGCAGAGGTTTTCAACCGTGGTTTCTGGGATGGATATTACCAGGGGGCCAGGATGGTGGAATGGAGCGAGGCTTATGGGAGCCATGCGACAAGGCGCAAGGTTTATTGCGGGAAAGTCACCAATTGGTTCGACAGGATCGGGGTGGTCGAGATCACCATGGAATCCGGTTGCATGAAGACAGGTGATGATTTCCTTGTCATAGGATCCACTACCGGGGTCTATGAAGGGTCGGTCCGGGAGCTTAGGGTTGACTTGAAAGGGGTTGATTCGGTCTGCAAGGGGGAAGTTTGTTCGTTGCCGGTAACTTTCCCTGAGGACTGGAAGGGTGAGCGTAGACTCAGGCGTGGTGACAGGCTTTATCTGTGGGAGGATTCGGGTGAATGAGTGAATCTTCTTGGGCCTTCGATCGAGCGCCAATAGTCTGAGTCAAAGGCTGATGGGTGTTTGTAGGGGCCGTCATGGTCGATGGTGAAGGCCATGTAGGTTATCTTGTAGCCTTGGGAGAGGAACATCCTTTCATAGAAAGTCTGCACCTCGTACAGTGCTTTATTCTTTAAAAGGTCGTCCTTGGTGGCAGGGTCCTGCCGGACGACGTCTGCTTCGCAGACCCCACCACCGGCTTCGCCGGCGGTCCCCCCTCTTACGTGGCCGAGGGTGGCCACGGTCGCCGGCAGGACCCTGCCACCAAGGACATCCACTTCAACAGACCCTTCACCAGTTACGCCGGCGGTCCCAGCATAAAGGTCAGTAGTGGACGCTAAGACAGACAGGCCATTCTCACGGGCCACCGCCATTGTATATTCATGAAGGAAACGACTGTCCGTCTTCAGATGGATTATCCCCCCAGGCTTGAGGAACCTACGGTAACGCTCCAGGAAAAGAGGACTCGTCAGCCGGCTGTTCTCACTCTTAAGCTGCGGATCCGAAAAAGTCAGCCAAATCTCAGAAACCTCCCCAGCCCCGAAAAAAGCCTCTATGAACTCGATCCTCGTACGAAGGAAAGCCACATTGGGAAGATTCTCCTGAGTAGCCGTCTTGGCCCCTTTCCAAAGCCGGGCACCCTTGATGTCCACCCCGATGTAATTGCAATCAGGCAACCTCCTGGACAGATCTATGGTGTACTCCCCCTTCCCACAGCCAAGTTCCAGGACAATAGGCTGCTCCTTCCGGAACATCAGCTCGTTCCATCTTCCCTTGACAGCATGGTCATGCAACCTCAGCCCATACGAAGGATCGCCGCTCTTGTCAAGAACAGCAGAAGCATCAGGCTGGAGAAGGCAGGAAAAAGTCTCATTCTCCGCAAATTTCCTTAGTTTATCGTGTCCCATCCTTTCTTCTGAATATCACTCCAAGCCCCCTGATCTGGGGAGAATCATTAACCACCTTTGCCTTCAGCCGCCATTCTCCATGCTCCGGGAGTACAAGGTCCTCGGAGTACGTACTGATGAAATCCCTCGTGTAATATGCCGAGCCTACAGGATGCGACACATCGATGAAAGTGGTGTCGGTCAAGATAGAATCCGAAGGCGAGAACCACCTCAAGTCCAGGACAATGCTGTCTGCAGGAAAATCCCCGAATGCAGCCCTGTCCAGACGCGTGTAGAAATCAAGGCTGTAAGAAGTGGTGGAATCCGCCATGTCCAGGATGAATGAATAGGAGTCGCCATATTCAGCCTTCTCCCTCGGTACGAAAGGCTCACGGGAAGGAGGCCGTGAACAGCAGGCAGCCACGGCAGCGATAATGAATATTGCTGCGAACCTTTTCATGAATATGTCGCTAGTTCTTTGAAGAATTGCGGTTATACCCGCCTTTACGGTTGTCCCGGTTGCGGCCTTTCCCCCGGTTCTTGCTCTTCTTGGGTTTGTCGAACCGAGAAATGCTGTCGTCTCCAACTGCAGATATGAACTGAGGCCCCGTAGGTTCAGGTTCTGTCCTCAAAGACTCGGGTTTGACACCGTTACGGTTCATCATGATGATCTCATGGACCTCGGAAGCAGCCAGCGGATACAAGTTGGAAAGCGAGCCCTTTTCATAGGAGAAATACATGATTTCCTGAAGGATGTCGGTCTTGACCAGATAGGCCAGGCCATCTTCGAACTCAAGCGGTTCACTCACCTTGGGAATGCGTGACTGGGCATCGAGATAGTTCGCCACCTCGTAATTGAGGCAGCACTTGAGTTTGCCGCACTGCCCAGCAAGTTTCTGCGGATTGAGCGACAGGTCCTGCGACCTGGCTGCCGAAGTGGAAATCGACTGGAAGTTCGTGATGTAATTGGCACAGCAGAGTTCCCTGCCGCAAACACCGAGACCACCGATCAGACCGGCTTCCTGGCGGGCTCCGATCTGCTTCATCTCGATCCTGATGCGGAATTCTTCAGCATAGACTTTTATGAGCTGGCGGAAATCCACACGACCGTCTGCAATGTAGTAGAAGATAGCCTTCGTACCATCCCCCTGGAATTCCACATCGCCGATCTTCATGTCCAAGCCAAGCTCCGCAGCGATCCGCCTTGCCTGTATCATGGTGTCCTGCTCGCGCGCGATTGCCTCCTGCCACTTGGTAATGTCGAAAGGCTTGGCCTTACGGTAAATCTTCCTCAACTGGGTGACCTGAGGATCCACGCCCTTGCATTTCATCTGGCGCCCGACTATAGGTCCTTCCAAGGTCACTATGCCAAGGTCATGGCCATTGGCGGCCTCGACGATGACCAGGTCGCCGGTCTTGATGCCCTGTCCTGAGGCATTTACATAAAAACCCTTCCTGGTGTTCTTGAAGCGCACCTCGAAGATGTCCTTGAATTCCTCAAGGCGGACACCTTTCAGCCAGTCGTAAGATTCAAGCTTGCAACAACCCTGACGGTAGTTGCAGTCGAACTCACCGGTCTCGGTGTCCTGGCTGACCGTACAACCACGGCTGCAATCGAACTTTATGAACTCGTTATCTGTGTTCTCCATCTCAACTCCAATAAAATGAATACATCCTCACCACAAGGTCGCAGAACAGGATCTTCTGGTTGACATTCCGGTCGATCAGAAGCCTGGCACGGTCAAGGCATGCAGATGCCTGGCGAGGGAATGACTTCTTGCTCCTGGCCGCCATGGTGGAGCATAGTTCCTCCTCCTCAGGAGAGATGCCGGCTATCTGGTCAAGCCCCTGCTGAATCAGAAACACCTTGCGGAGACATTCTCCTGCAAATTTACAAAAAGCTTTCTGTTTTTCCCTTGAGCCAAGGGATGCCATCGACTCTCCGCATGAGATGGCGGCAGAAAGGTCCCTGGCAGCAAGTGCATCCGCCAGGCTTTTGAACAAGTTCAACTGCGCCTCCCAGCCCTCCCTGCCGGAAAGGTACTGCAAGGCCTCGCCCACACTCCCTCCTGCATTCTGGGCGGCAGCGGCTGCTTCTTCAGGCGATGAACCGAAACGGTTGACCAGCACTTCCGCAACCTCTTCCCTGGACAAAGGCAGCACACGCAAAGCCTGGCATCTGGAAGAAATAGTCTGCAGCACCCTGTCGGGAGCATGAGTGACCATCAGGAACAATGTCTTCTCCGGAGGTTCCTCGATTGCCTTCAGCAAACGGTTGGCAGCAGTGGTGTTCATCTTCTCCGGAAGATAGATGACAACGGCCTTCCACCCGCCTTCTACGGCAGAAAGATAGACGGTGCCAAGGATTTCCTTGGCCTGGGCATTGTTGATCACGGTCTGCTTCCCTTCCACGCCGAAAGCCTCGTTGACCTCGGCTTCCAAGGCGAACGGATTAGGCTTCATCAACTCTCTCCAATACTTCAGGAAGAGTTCGGAACGAAGATTGGCAACCTTCTCGTCAACTTTTGACCCAGAGGCCACGGGATAGACGAAATGAACGTCAGGATGAATCAATCCCGAGACCTTGTGCTCATCCTGGAACACTTCTCCGAGGAAAGCCAGCACCAAATCCATCGCCCCACAGCCATCATTCTCATAGAGCATCATGGCATGAGGGATGCGTCCGTCACGGAGCATCCCCTGCAAGGCATTTACGGCCGTCTGGTTGCCTATGATCCCTGAGAGTTTCATCTGTCTCTTTTTGCAGTGTAGACTGCAATTTGTGCAAGATAATCTTTTTCTTTCGATTCCGGAAGCTTTGCTAAGGCCAATACCGCCTTTCGGACGAATTCTTCCAGCCTGGAGGCTGCATATCCATAGCCTCCATTACTGAATACGAAATCCCTCACCTGAGCACCATACTCGGGATGGTCATGGATCTCACTCACTTTACGGCGGATTCCTGCCGCCTCCTCAGGACCAGCAGCCTTCAAGGCTCCGAGCAGCGGCAAGGTTATCTTCTGCTCTTCCAAGTCGACTCCTACCGGCTTGCCGATCTCATCACCTGCGGTGTAGTCCATCATGTCATCCTTGATCTGGAAAGCGATGCCAAGGTCGACGGCAAACTCACGGACAGCTTCGCGCCATTCCTCAGGCGCATCGACCGATATGGCTGCAGAGACCCCGGTAGCTTCGAAAAGCGAAGCAGTCTTGCTGTAAATGATCCGGTAATAATCATCCTCGTCAGTGTCGGCGCTGGATGCCTTCTGCAACTGGAGCATTTCACCCTCAGCCAGATCGCTCAACGTCTTGGCAAAGATACGTATCACGGCCTCGCTATGAGATGCGGAAGAAAGGATGTTCTCCACCGCCTTGACCAGCCAATAGTCACCCAGCAAGACAGAAGCCGGGCCTCCAAGCATGGACATTACGGTCGGAGCGCCCCTTCTCTCGGAACTGCTGTCTGCCACATCATCGTGTAGCAGGGTAGCATTATGCAGCAACTCAGCGGCTGCGGCAAAGCGGATGCTGTCCTCGGAAGCCCGTCCGCCTGAACAAGCTCGTGCCGCCAGGAGGGAAATCATCGGGCGCATTTGCTTCCCGCCATGGGAGAGGATAGCCTCGTTGGTTGAATTCAAGAGGCTGATGTCGCTATTTAGGGAAAAGCGGATCCGTTCCAACGTACGCGTCCAATCTTCCCCAAGGAAAGCTTTGATTTCTCCCAACATATTCATAAGGTCACTTCAAAAGTCCGGAAAGTTCCTCCACATTGGATGGGAAGGAGATCAGCTGCCGGGAAGCATTGTCGAGCATCCCGGTCGCAACATAATGGTCGAGAAGGTCAATCAGCGGCTTGAAAAAGCCGTTGACATTGAAAGCAATCACCTTCCCTGAATATTTCCCCAGCTTGGCGAGGGTCATCGTGCTGATCAGTTCGTCAAGGGTACCGATCCCTCCAGGCAAGGCCAACGCGGCCGAAGTGCCTTCCAGCATCCTGTCCTTCCTTTCCGCCATTGTTTCCGTCCAGAGGGTCTCGTCTAGGGACGGATACACAACATCCGCCATGAAACGAGGAAGCACACCGATATGATGTCCTCCGCAAGCGACCACCTCGTCAGCAACGACCTTCATGGTCCCCTTCACCGTACCGCCAGAAACTATGCCGTAACCAAGCGAACAAGCCGCACGGGTAGCTTCCCGTGCAGCTTGGTTGAATTCAGGGTCGATGTCGTTACTGGCGGAACAGTAGATAACGATCTTACGTCCTTCTGCCATCTGACCGTCCGGACCTTAGAAGAAGATTGCGAGAGAAACGGCGAACCCGTTGAAATTGTTGCCGTCCTTCAGGTTCTTGATAGTATTGCCAGTTTCGCTGATGTCACCCTTGTAGATGTTGCCGAAATTCCAGAAATACTTGGCTGAAATCTGGAAATGGGAAATGTCGATACCGGCACCAAGGCTCATTCCATACTCGAGAGTCTGGAGATGTGAACCAAGATCCTTTGCAAATCCCTCGCTTTTGTCATGGATCTTGTAACCTACGTAAGGCTCGACGAATCCATAGGGACGGAAAGCGACGAGATCCGGTCCCCACTGTATCTGGACGGGAACCTCGACATAGCCGACATTTGTCTCGAAAGAACCTGTAATATCCTTTCCGGAAGCGTCAGCCCACTTGTCGAGAGACATACCTTTCACCTGATAGAGGACCTCGGGCTGGATTGCGAAACCAGCACCCATGGGAATCTCGAGGGCGATACCGGCATGATACTGGGAAATCGACTTGGAATCGACATCCTTGATCTTTCCGGAAGCGGAAGTCAGACCTCCGGTGATTCCGAAACGGACATTGTTATATTCCTGAGCCGAGACATTGGCGCTGAATGCGAGAGCGACGGCTATAGCCGCAATGAACATTTTTTTCATTTCTATCGGGTATTAAGATCAAAATTCCTACAACAAAGCGTCAAGTTTGGATGTAATTTCCACCTTGGGCACATTGCCCACGAGTCTGTCGACAACCTCTCCGCCCTTGAAGAAAAGAAGGGTCGGGATGTTCCTGATCCCGTACTGGACAGCAATATCCTCACATTCATCGACATTGCACTTGACGACTGCTATCTTGCCGTCATATTCCTCGGCAACGGTCTGGACAGTCGGTCCAAGCATCCGGCAAGGGCCGCACCATGTCGCCCAGAAATCGACCAGGACAAGGTTATTGGCGGAAATGATTTCCGCGAAGTTAGCATTGGTAGCTGTAATTTCCATTATAGTTTATTTTTGATTCTCTACAAATTTAATAAAATGCATCGAGTCTTGCAAGTGCTTCTACACCATCTCCTCCACATTCCACATGAAAGCCCTCAGTCCAAGGTCAGGATAGCGCTCGTCCTTTTCATGAAGGGCGGCCATCAATCCCGGAGCCTTGTCGTCAGGTACGATTGTCAGGATGGCATAGTTCTGGGTCGGCCATGCATGATTGCCGTAGTGAGGCTCGCCTTGCTCACCTCCTCTGCCCTGGATATCGATCCATTGGGTAAAACCCCTCTGACCGGACTCTTCGAGAAGTTCCACGATCTCGGTTCCGTAAGCCTGGTTGTATGCTATGAATATCGCTTTCATCGTCTGCCTGTATTTGGATTATGCATTTAAAGCCTTGGCCTCAGCCTTGCGCGCGCGACGTTTCTCCTGCCGCGTGGCGAAGACACAGTAAACGGTAGGGATAAGGACCAGCGTTATCAACGTCGAGAACGACAGGCCCCAGCACACCGTCATGCCAAGGCAACGCCACATTTCAGCACCCTCGCCTGTTCCGACGGCCATCGGCACCATACCGAGGACGGTAGTCAGAGTGGTCATCAGGATAGGGCGCAGACGGCTGCGTGCCGCAGTCACGGAAGCATCGATGATGCTCATCCCCCTCTCCCGCATCAGGATAGTGTAATCTATCAACACGATACCATTCTTCACGACGATACCAAGGAGGATTATGATTCCGATCATTGCCATGACGCCAAGAGGAGTACCGGTGAACCTGAGCCCCATGATCACTCCGATGAATGCAAACGGCACGGAGAACATGATTACGAGAGGACTCATGAACGATTCGAACTGGGAAGCCATTACCATGTAGACCAGGATTATGATAAGGATCATGAGGATGATAAGATCCCTGAACATGCTCTGCTGGTCCTCGAAGTCACCCGATATCTCAGTCGAAATGTTGTTGGGGATGTCCGTCTCCCTGACAATCTTTTCCGTAGCTGCCACAGCATCGCTCAAAGCATGGCCGCGAGCCACTATTCCGGTAAGAGAAATGTACCTTTCGCGGTTCTTTCTCTCGATGGTAGGCGGGACCTTGGACTCCACTACCGTCCCAAGGTCCTTTATCCTTACGGAGCCTCCCAAAGGAGTGTAGATCAAGATGTTTTCGATGTCCTCTATGCTGGAGCGGAAACGCTTGTCGTAAATGACCCTGATGTTGTATTCATCACCGTCCTCCCGGTAGAAAGACCCTACCGAACCGCTCATCGCCGCGCTGAAGGCAGCTGCCGCGGTGGTGGAATTAAGGCCATTGAGAGCCAGTTTCTCACGGTCGAAATCAACCTGGTACTCAGGAGTGTAGTCATCTCGGCTCAGCACGACCTGGGTGAAAGACGGATCGCTCATCATCTTGGCCTGGACTTCCTTGGCGATGCGGTCCGTCTCATCGAAATCGTAGCCGTAGATTTCAAGCCTCAAAGACGCAGCACCGCCGACTCCGCCCATTCCCTCCGTGACGGTAGCCTTCTTCACTTCGGGATATTCAGTCAAGTCTTTCCTTATGATGTCCGCGATTTCAGCCGCAGAACGCTTCCTGTTTTCCATCGAACCGATGTTCACATTCATGGAGATGACATAGGAGCCGTTGTTCTGCATGCTTCCGATCACATTGTCGGAACTGGCCTGGCCATAACGGTACTGCAGGACTTCAATCTCGGGGATTTCTGCTTCGAGGCGGTCGGCGAAATCCTTTGCGAACGTCCCTGTGACGGTCTGTTCAGTACCGACCGGCAGTTCGATGGACACGGAAAGACGACCCTGGTCCATGCTGGGGAAGAATTCCGTCTTCATTCCAGAAGCCAGGAGAGCCAGGACGGCGACAAAGAGTATCAACGCACCGAAGACGATAGTCTTCCTGTGAGTAACGGACCAGGCAATCACCTTGGCATACCCCCTTGAAAGCCAGTCGAGGAATTTCTCGATGGGGTCGAAGATCGCCCTGTGCAGTCTGCCGGTCTTGGGTCCGGCCTTTAGCATCCTGGAGCACAGCATCGGCACCAGAGTCAAAGCCGCTGTCGTGGAGATGATCATGATGATGCTCACGATGAATCCAAGCTGCTTGAACATGATGCCTGCCATTCCCGAAACCATGGTGAGCGGCAGGAACACGCAAAGCATGGTGAGAGTCGAGGCTATGACTGAGATACCGACTTCCGAAGTGGCATGGACAGCAGCTTCCTTTGGCTTCTCCCCTCTTTCAAGATGGGTGGAAATGTTCTCGAGCACGACTATGGCATCGTCGACTACCATACCGATTGCAATCGAAAGGGCCGACATGGAGATGATGTTCAAGGTGTTGCCCGTAGCGAACAGATAGACCAGGGAGCCGAGCAGCGCTATAGGGATGGAAAGCACGATAATGAAGGTAGCCCTCCATCTGCCAAGGAATATGAAGACGACCAGCATGACCACCAGCAGGGTGATGATGATGGTTTCCTTAAGTGAATCGATAGTGTTGATGATGTTCGAGGAATTGTCCACGACCTCGGTTATCTTCACATCGGAAGGAAGGGTCGGCTCTATCTCCTTTATCTTCTGCTTGGCCGCCTTGACGACATTCACCGTGTTGGCTCCGGACTGTTTCTGGATGGCTATCATCGCGGAACGGTTTCCGTTGGTGAAGGACTCCTCGGACTTCTCTTCAAGACCGTCCTCGACGGTGGCGACATCCCTGAGGTAAACCACCTGGCCGTTGCGGTAACTGACCACGACGTCCAGCAGTTCGGAAGGATCCTTGAACTCTTTCTCAACCCTGAGGGAGAAAGATTCAGATCCGATGTCAATGCTTCCCGAAGGTACATTCCGGTTCTCCGCAGCTATTATCTGGGATATGCCGGCTACGGTAAGCCCATAGGCCTGGAGCCTGGCAGGATCGCAATAGACATGGATTTCCCTGGCCGGAGCACCGGCAACCGAGACTGTACCCACTCCGGTGACACGTCCCAAAGGGGTCACGACCCTGTCGTCCAGGATCCTGTCGAGACCGTCCAAGCTCTTGTCTGCAGTAGCGGAAAGGATCAGGACGGGCATGTCATCCATGCCGAACTTGAACAAGACCGGGACGGAAGCTCCGTCCGGCAAGGAAGAATTCACCAGGTCCAACTTGTCCCTGATGTCGTTGCTGGCCTCGTCTATGTCGGTTCCGTACTTGAACTCAAGCATAATGATCGACACGTTCTCCCTCGAACGTGAAGTCAGGTTCTTCAGGTTGGCGACACTGTTCAAAGTGTTTTCAAGAAGCTTCGTCAGGTTGTTCTCCACATCGGAAGCACTCGCTCCCGGATAGGATGACATGACCAGCACGACATTGGCATCGAAATCCGGCATCAGGGCCAACGAAGTGTTGGTCAGGGAATAGATGCCGAATATCGCGAAAGCCAGGAAGACCAAGGCCGTCGTGACTGGTTTGTTTACAGCGGATCTAATGACGCTCATGACTTCCCGGAGTTATTGCTTGTTGGAAACCTCTACCTTGCTGCCGTCCTTAAGGCTTGAACTGCCCTTGGCAGCTACAATGTCCCCCTCGGAGACGCCTTCCAGGATCTCGTAGCTGCCATCGATGTGACGGCCGAGCTTGACGAGGGAACTGGTCACCGTGTTGTCAGGCTGAAGGATGTAGACACACCTCTGACCCGAGCCCTGCATCTTCACGACGGCCTCCTCAGGCACTATCACGCTGTTGTTGATTCCGAACTCGACTTTGACCCTGGCAAACATTCCAGGACGAAGGACCCTGTCCGAATTCTGGACGAGAATCTCCGTGACGAAGGTATGTGAGACTGGATCCATGGTAGGATAGATCTTGTTGATCTTGCCAGTGAATGTCTGGCCGGGAAGGGCATCGACGGTGATCTCGACCTGGTTGCCAAGCTTGACCTTCGTGTAATCAGACTCCGACACACCGACATGTAGCTTGACCGGGGTGATCTGCTGGACCACGAATATGGGCTGCCCGTTGTAGAGATCACCCTTGTCATAATTCCTGGCAGTAACGACACCGCTTATCGGAGAACGCAGATAGGTGTTCTCCGCCAGGTTGTTGTAGGACCTGCGGCTGACATTGTAGGCCATCTCCACGGCATCGTAGTCCGACTTGGAAACGCCACCCTCTTCGTAGAGGCTGCGCAAACGGCTCAGTTCGGTGGAATCATTGATCAGCTTGAGCCTTGTCTGGTCAAGCTGGGCGGCATCCATGATGGCCAGGACCTGTCCCTTCCCGACAAAGGAGCCCACATCGACGCGGATTGTCTGGATCCTGCCTCCGGCCTGAGGTGCAATATTGTTGACGGCATATGCCTCGACCGTTGATGAATATACCTCCGTCTGGGGAACCTCGGCCATAACGGCTTCAGCCGTGGAGATGAGGGTTACCCTTTCCTCGACCACCTCGACCACCTCGGCAGCCTCGCCGCTCTTCTTCCCCGAGCAAGAGAAAACCATCGCAGCCATTCCGACAAAGGCCAATGTCTTCAAAATCTTTTTCATATCGTTCGTTCAATTATCATTTCACTACATGTTGTCAAGATCGGTCTGTCCGTTTTCATCCACGAAATCATAACCGATCGTCTTCTCGAGATTGGACTTGGCTACCACGAAATTGTAAACGGCCTGGCTCTGCTGCAAGCTGGCCTGGGTCAGGGTAAGCTGAGCATCATTCATGTCAGTTATGGTGCCCTTCCCTACCTTGTAGGACTTGGCAGCTATGTCGTAGGCCTTCTGGGCAAGTCCGACCGCCTCGGCCGCAGAGTTGTAGCTGTTCATGCTGGTCTCCATCGTGTTGAGGTACTGCCTGATGGCGATCCTGAGCTGCCTCTCGGCATCTATTCTCTGGAGATTCAGCTCCGCCGACTGGATCTTGGCCTGCTGGACGTCGTAATGACGCTTGCCTCCGGTGAAAATCGGGATATTGAGGCTGAGACCGACATAGGAATACGGAGACCACTTGTACTCGCTGAACTTGAAATCATTGGTCATCGCTATCATGTTGTAGGCAAAGGCTGCGGAAAGAGTAGGAGCATAGGCTGCCTTGTACATTCTCACGGTAGAAGCAAGCTGGTCGGCCTGGATCTCCAGCTGACGCAGTGTCGTGTTGTACTCGAGGGAAGGCTCTTCATTGTCATGTATGTCGCGGAACATCTGCGAGGCATAATCTCCAAGTTCTCCCGCAACATCGATGTTCCTGTCCAGGTCCACGCCCATGACGGCCTTGAGCTGCCACAAGGCAAGGATGACGGAACTCTCGGCGTTGTAGACATTCGGAATAGCTCCGGCCACAACCGACTTGGCCCTTGTATACTCCAATTCCGAAGCTTTCTCGGCATTGAATCTCTTCTCGGTCTGCAGGAAGTTCTCGACTGCATTCTCATACACATCCTTATAGACATTGAAAGCCTCCTTTGCAAGCAGCACTGCATAGAAAGCCTGCTTGACCTGGGTCACCATGTCCAGCCGCGAAGACCTTGCCTTTTCAACGGCCAGATCAACGGCCTGGCCGGAAATCCTCAGGCTTTCCCAGAGCTGTGCATTGATGAGCGGAAGAGCGGCGGAAACACCGTAATTGTAAGTGTTCCAACGTCCTACGGCAAAACCGCTGTTGGAGGAACTGCTGCCGGAATCATCAGGGATGATCGGCGGCATTCCCTGCATGACGGACAATTCATTGATCCGCTGGAAATACGGTGCCAGGGAACTCAGCATTCCGAAGCCTCCTCCACCTTCCTCATCGCTGTCGGAATCCATGTACATGATCTGCTTCTTGATCGTCCTCTGGTACGACCCCGAACCGTTGATCTGTGGGAAAAGCGATGAATATGTTCCCTTCTTGGCGTATTCGCTACGCTCGATTTCCTTGTCAGCCACCTTGACCGACACATTTTCGCTCAAAGCGATCTTGAGGGCGTCTTCCAATGTGATCACGACTGCCGAAGAATCAGCTTCGGCGACCGGCTTCGAAGGCAGGTCCGACCTGTACTGTCCATTGGCCGCAAAGCCGATCAGGACAAAGCCTGCAGACATGATCATTCTTTCAATTGTCCTTGTCATATTCCATTCTATAAAAGCTAATATTTTACTGCAATAGTTGTACTAAACTTTTTAATCACCGGGCATTTTTACAATGTAAAACTAAACGAAAAGAGGCAGGACGAAACCCACCTCTTTTGACTGTCAATAAGTTAAAACGATATCTCCAACAAATTGAAAATCATTTGACTAAGATGCCAAAATGTCTGAGGGCGCTTATGATGCCATCGTCATCCACTCCATCTGTCACATAATCGGCAGCTTCCTTGACATCATCAGAGGCATTGCCCATGGCCACGCCGATCCCGGCATATTCCAGCAAAGGAACGTCGTTACCTCCGTCTCCGAAGGCCATGCACTCTTCACGGCCAAGCCCCAGGCGTTCCAGGATGAGGGAAGCCCCATATGACTTGGAAAGCCCCTGGGGAACGATGTCTGCAAAATAAGGATGCCACCTGGGATATTCCACTTCAGATAGAACCGGATGGAGGTACTTTGCTTCCTCCTCAGCCGACATGTAGATCGTGTACTGGTAGACATCATGGTTCCTGGCGACATCCGCAAGGTCCAGATAGCACCTGGGGAAGAATTCCAGCTGCCTGGAGACCTCCAGGGACTTCTCATTCTCGAAGTTTATCCCAGCTATGCTGTCACCGAATGCCCAGCACGGCACATTCAGTTCCGTAGCGATCGTTGCAATCTGCAGGGACGTCGCCTTGGGCAATGGATGACTGTCTATAGTTTTCCCGTCAAGGATGGTAAGCGCACCGTTCATGGCTATGTACCCGTCGAACGGGAAATCCCCGAGGTTGTCCATCACCAAAGTGTGCCGTCCGCTGGAAATAAAGAGCCTCACTCCGGCGGAGCGAAGCTCTTTAAGACACTCTACGACGGCATCCGACATCCTGTGGGTCTTGAAACTCACCAGTGTCCCGTCTATGTCAAAAAACAAAGCCTTTATCATTTGCTTCCAAGACTCCTTGCGAAATGAGTCGGTTCGGCCTTTTTCGTTTTTTCGTCCGGGATCACGGCCCTGGCAGGAATCTTCTTCACGTAGGCATAGACCAGCAGTCCGATTCCAAGAAGGACGAAAGGAATGCTCAAAGTCTGTCCCATGTTGATGACCATGTCATTTTCGAAAGCCTCCTGAGGCTCCTTTATGAACTCGATGAGGAAACGCATGCCGAAGCAAACGATGAAGAATATGCCAATGAACGACCCCCTGTACATCTTGTCGAGCTTCTTTACGTAGAGCCAGACAAGGCCGATTCCGAGGATGAGGTAGCTCAAAGCTTCATAGATCTGGGTAGGATGCTTTGGCTCGGTCTCTCCCCTGCGCTCGAAGATGAAACCCCAGGGCAAGGTGGTGACATCGCCGTAGATTTCGGAATTGCAAAGGTTTCCCAGCCTGATGAAGGTCGCGGCAAAGGCGACGGCAATGCAAAGATGGTCAAGGATCCACAAGAAATCAATGTGGTTCCTCTTGCCATATTTCCTGGCGAACCACCACATGCAAAGCAGGAGCATCAGGGCTCCCCCATGGCTGGCCAGTCCGCCCTCCCAGACCTTGAAAATTTCAAGGAAACCTTTCCAGGATCCGAAATAATAATTGAAACCGTAGAAAAGGCAGTGACCCAGCCGTGCTCCGACCAGGGTTCCCAGAAGGAGGGTGTAAAGGAGAGGGTCCAGGATAGCCTTGTCCAGCTTTTCTCGCTCGAAAAACTTTGTGAATATCCAGTAACCCAGGATGAAGCCGGAGACGAACAGAAGCCCGTACCACCTCACGGCAAATCCTCCGATCCGGAAAATCTCCGGATTCATGTTCCAATGTACAAACAGCGGGTCCATGATGCCTTTATTCCATGATAGCAGCTATGCCGGGAAGGACCTTGCCTTCGATTGCCTCAAGCATGGCGCCTCCACCGGTGCTGACATAACTGACCTTGTCAGCAAAACCCATCTTGGTCACTGCAGCAACGGAATCACCGCCGCCAACAAGTGAATACGAGCCATGGCTGGTAGCTTCGGCGACCAGTTCGGCTATCTTCTCAGTACCCTTGGCAAAGTTAGGGAACTCGAACACACCGGCAGGACCGTTCCAGAGGATTGTCTTGGAAGCAAGGATGATCCTGCCCCAGTTCTCGAGAGATGCAGGGCCGCAGTCAAGTCCTTCCCAACCATCGGGAATCTGATGTGAAGGAACGACCTTCTCAGGAGCGTCGTTGCTGAAAGACTGGGTAACCCTTGTCTGGACGGAAAGGGAAACATTCACGCCAAGCTCCTGAGCCTTTAGCATGATCTCCTTGGCCTGAGGGATAAGGTCGTCCTCATGGAGGGAATCACCGATGTTTCCACCTTCGGCCTTGATGAACGTGTAGCCCATACCTCCACAGATGATAAGGTTGTCAACCTTGCCAAGAAGGTTCTCAAGGACGGCCAGCTTGGAAGAAACCTTTGAACCTCCGATAATGGCGGTGAAAGGACGCTTTGCATTCTTGAGGACATTGTCGATAGCCTTGATTTCCTTCTCCATGAGGTAGCCGAACATCTTGTCGTTCGGGAAATAAGCTGCGATCAATGCGGTCGAAGCATGTGCCCTGTGAGCTGTTCCGAAAGCATCGTTGATGTAGCAGTCTGCATAGGAAGCGAGTTTCTTGACGAACTCCTTCTGGCTTTCCTTGACAGCCTTCTTGGCAGAGGCCTTCTCCTCGTCAGTGGCATCCTCGGCCAGTCCCCTGGGCTTGCCTTCTTCCTCTGCGTAGAAACGGAGATTCTCAAGAAGGAGAACCTCGCCCGGCTTCAGGGCCGCAGCCTGTTCGTCAGCCTTCTGGCAATCATCTGCGAACTGGACAGGAACGCCAAGGCATTCTGAGACATGGGCTTGGATGTGCTTGAGGGAGAACTTTTCGTTCACTCCCTTCGGACGTCCGAGATGGGACATCAGGATAAGGGCGCCGCCTTCGGAAAGTACCTTCTTCAAAGTAGGAAGGGCTGCACGGATACGTGTGTCATCGGTAATGTTGAAATTTTCGTCAAGGGGAACGTTGAAGTCTACCCTGACAATGGCCTTCTTTCCTTTGAAATCGTAAGAATCGATGTACTGTTGCATTTTTCTATAAATAATTAATTGTCGTTTTTTTCCGAAGCAAAGATACTATTTTTTTATCTTTGCACCATCATGGCTATAGAGTTTCCCTCAGAACAATGGAAAGACTACGAGCTTCTTGACTCAGGCGATGGCATGAAGCTCGAAAGGTTCGGTTCATACGTACTTTCCCGTCCCGAGCCGAAAGCCCTTTGGGACAAAGACTTGAGCGAGGCACAATGGAATGCGCTCACTCACACGCGCTTCACCCCGGGTGCCGGATTCGGCAAGGCCGGTAAGGAAGACAGCGGCACATGGGACAGGATCAGGAAAATGCCGGACCAGTGGTGGATAAGGTACGGAGGCAAAGAAATGGTTTCCTCCCCCGGATTCTTACTCAGGCTCGGCCTTACATCCTTCAAGCATGTAGGAGTCTTCCCCGAACAAGCTTCGAACTGGGATTATATCTACGCTCAGACGAACGGGATCGCTGCCAGGACAGGGTCCAGACCGAAGATCCTCAACCTCTTTGCCTACACCGGAGCAGCCTCACTGGCCGCCAGGAAGGCCGGAGCCGATGTGACACACCTGGACTCTGTCAGGCAAGTCGTAACCTGGGCCCATGAGAATCAGGACAGAAGCGGTCTGGACGGAATCAGATGGGTCGTGGAAGATGCCATGAAATTTGCTTCACGTGAAGCCCGCCGCGGCAACCGGTACCAAGGAATCATCCTCGACCCTCCCGCCTACGGGCACGGCCCCGACGGAGAGAAATGGAAACTGGATGAATGCCTCTACGACATGATGAAGAACGTAGGGAAGATACTGGACCCGGAAAACCGGTTCCTGGTCTTGAACCTCTATTCAAACGGATTTTCCGCCGCCCTTGGAGAGACTGTCGTCCGCCAGGCCCTGGACCTTCCGGAATCGACCCGGCTAGACTCCGGCGAGCTAGCCCTCAAGGATCGTTTCGGCAAGGTCCTGCCACTTTCAATATTCGTCAGGCTTACTCCTCCTCAGCGTTAAGGAAGGTGGCAAGCCCCTTGCGGATGGAATCTGACAATTCCTTGTCTCCGACCTTGCCCACTTCGTTGGCAAGATAGTAAACCAGGTTGCACGAGTACTCGAACTCATCCTTGTAGTCAGGATAGAAATCCATGTAGAACAAGATGGATTCCTGGAATTCCTTCAGGAGCTCATCGGCAAGGGCCCTGGCCTTGTCAGGTTTTCCGATCCTGTAGTAGCCCTTGACCATCTCGATAGGATACAGGGCATTCGAGCCCCACCCCAGGAGTGAATTGTCATAAGGATACTTATCGGGCCTGAGGACTTGCTGGCATTTGTCCAGCATCTCTTCGGCCCTGGAATTCTCCCCTGCGTCGATGAAAGCATTCGCGCATGTGGCGAACATATTCCTCAGGGACATAACTCCGAGGAAGGTGTACATGTTCTGGTAATCTACAAGATAATTGTCGGCAGAAACAGCGTCGAACCTGTAGACGGCGGTCATTTTCCTGTACAGTTCATCAGTGTCGACCTTTCCGGCAGAAAGGGAAGAAACCGTGTTTCGTATAGGAGTGAAACGGTAGGAGAATCCATCATAGGTAAAATATTCCTTCAATCCGATGTTGATGTCGCCGCCCTGGTTCAGGAGGTTCAGTGGCCTGTCCCACTTGTAGTTGGAGAGGAGGTCAAGCATGAACAGTTCCGGCTTCGTGATGTTCTGTTTCGATTTGGGAATCTCGATGACGATCGAATCGGGAATCTCCGCCGCGAACTTGGGACTGACGATACCGCTCTTCAGGCAGTTTTCCTTATCGACGGGAATTATCATCTTGCGAGACATCCAATAATCGAACTTGCGACCGTCCTGGGTCATTACCTTTGCATCGGGATGCTTGAAAACCTTGATGCAGTCGGACAACAGGACCGGTTGCTCGCGGGTGTCCTGGATGGGAATCCAGTCGTTCGTCCCATAAAGGTACTGGTCCTGGCCTACCGACAATGCCAGCGGAGCTGAATTGTTGATGGCATACCGCATTTGGTCCACGTACCAGTCGGTACCAAGCAAAGAAGTGTTGCAAATCCTGACATCGTTCCTGATTCCTTCGACTTCCTGCGCATACCACAAAGGGAAGGTATCATTATCTCCATGAGTGACCAGTATTCCGTTCTGCCCTACTGAATTAAGGTAGTTCCAGGCCACTTCCACGGCAGTCCTGCGGTTGCTCCTGTCATGATCGTCCCACTCCTGCGCACACATGATGGCCGGCACACAAAGACATGCAAGGGTAACCCCAGCCGCGGCAACGGTGGAATCCTTTTCCTTCATTGCCTGACGGATCCATGAATACAAAGCCGCCACGGCAAGTCCGATCCAGATAGTGAAGGCATAGAATGAACCGGCATACGCATAATCCCTCTCCCTCACCTGGAACGGAGGCTGGTTAAGATAGACCACGATTGCGATACCTGTCATAAAGAACAGAAGGAATGTCAGCCAGCAGCCTCTCTTGTCTTTGTCGAACTGGAATACGAGGCCGAGAAGCCCCAGCAGGAAAGGCAGGAAGAACAGATGGTTCTTGCCCTTGTTGGCCTTCAGCCATTCCGGAGCATTCGACTGGTCGCCGAGATGGATCTTGTCTATAGCCTTGATGCCGCTCTCCCAGTTTCCGTTGAACAATTCGGCTGCCGGAGCATGGATTTCATTCTGACGGCCCACGAAATTCCACATGAAATATCTCCAATACATCCAGCCCAGCTGGAAGTCGAAGAAGAAGCGCAGGTTGGCACCGAAGGTAGGTTTCTTGTAATCTGCTCCGGTAATGGCCCTTCCCTTTCCCTCTGTGTAGCCCATGTAGAAATTGATGGCCTTCTCATCCGTGCTGTACATCCTCGGGAAGAGCATCTTCCCCTCAGATTCATAGACAGGCTCCACAGGAGCTTTTGCTTTCTTGTACTTGCCATTGACCGGGGCCCAGTAGTAGTCGGTTTTCAGGTCATAAGGAGAACCGTAATACTGTCCGTAAAGGAGAGGCACGGTACCATATTGTTCACGGGAAAGATACCTGACAAGGGTGAATGCATTGTCAGGCTGGTACTCGTTCGTCGGGGTCTTTGCACTGGAACGTATGATGACTATGCTGAATATGGAGAAGCCCACCAGTATGGTAGTGAAGCAAAGCAAGGCCGTGTTCCAGAAAACCTTGCCCTTGTCGAGGGTCTTGAAGAGTCCCCAGAAACAGGCTGCGGTCAAGGCCAGGATGAAGAAAGCCGCTCCGGAATTGTAAGGAAGGCCGAACGTGTTGACGAAAAGCAGGTCGACATATGCGGCGATCTTCGGGATCCACGGAATCATCAGGAAAAGGATGATGGCCAGGATGGCGACAGCTATGAGGAAAATCTTGACATATTCCCAGAAAGTGTAAGGCTTGTCCTCCCGTTCCTTGAAGAAGTACATGAAGACCAGCATTGGAATAGTCAGGAGGTTGAGCAGATGGATCCCGATAGAAAGGCCCATCAAGAAGGAAATCAAGACTATCCACCTGTTAGCATACCTTCTGTCAGTGGTCTCGTACCACTTGGTCATTGCCCAGACGACGAGTGCCGTAAAAAGGGATGACATCGCATAGACCTCTCCCTCCACGGCCGAGAACCAGAAAGTGTCAGAGAAGCAGTAGGCCAGCGCTCCAACGGCGCCGCTGCCGAAGATGGCCACGGCCTGTCCGGTAGTGAAATCACCATCAGACCCGTCTTCGTTGACTTTTGGACGGATCAGTCTCTTGGCAAAGAAGACTATGGTAAGATAGAGGAAGAAAATGGTCAAAGCCGAACACAAGGCGCTCATTGCGTTCACCATGACGGCTGCCTTGTCCGGGCCGGTGAACATGGTGAAGAACCTGGCTATCAGCTGGAAGACAGGGTTTCCCGGCGGATGGCCGACTTCAAGCTTGTACGAAGAAGCTATGAATTC
>CADBMD010000031.1 GCA_902795735.1 uncultured Bacteroidia bacterium | reverse complement strand
TGCCGTAATTGAGGTTGTCCTGTTCAGCGGCGGGGACGATGTAGAAGCAAGGATGGCTCCCACTTGCATTGACGTACTGGGAGTAGTTTGTCCAAAGCTGGTATGGAGTGAAAGTGTGTGAGCTGGATGTGCTGGTTTTGAACGTTACGTTGTAGCTCTGCGATTTATCAACATGGTAAACGATAAGTCCTGGCTCGACATAGGCATCCCAGCCTTGTCCGGAACGGCACTCGAAAATGAAATACTCTCCGCTTCCGGTTGTGTTGGAAGTCGCCATCTTGTAGGCGAAGTTGGTGTTGACGGCAGGAATTACAATCTCGCCGCTTTCAGGGAGGTCCTCATAACCGTTGAGCCATCCCATCATTATCCTTTCTTCGGCAGTGAAATAGGGGGGAGTACGTCCCTCATTGTTGTAGCTTCCGGAACACATGATGTCGTAGTCGTACGTTGCTCCGGCTTCTCCGTCTCCGTATTTATCGTAATTGACGTCATAGAAATCGGGAAGTCCCTGGGTGTGTGAGAATTCATGTGCGCATGTACCGATTCCGCACATGTTTTCGCCGCTGGTCCCCTTCAGTTCGGATGTACATGCGTACACGCTGAACGACTTGCCGTCCAGTGATTTTGTACTCACACCGGCGGAGCTGAAATTGAATTTGTGCGGCCAGATGGTGTTGGCTGCTCCTTCCGCCTCATTGTACCCGGCATAGTACATGAACACCATGTCCACGGATCCGTCCCCGTCGTTGTCGTATTTGCTCCAGTCGATGGAACTGTCATTCTTCGATATGGCATCCCAGAGTATCTTTGCTGCGTCATTCTCCTCGGCGTTGTCCTCGCATTTGCCTGTGTAGGTGAATGGACCGAAGACGTCGAATTCGGCGAGGAAGGTGCCCATTGAATTCTCCCAGTAGAAATCTCTGACTGAACCGGTTCCCCCGTTGTCGGAATATCCCTCTTCATTGAGCAGTCTTGAGAAATCCGAGTTTGCTGTTTCAGACTTGAACTGGACATCGCTGAATTGAACAAGGACCACAGGGAAATGATAAGTCTTGTAGGAACCTGATGCAAGCAGGAGACTGTTGGACGCTGCCCGTTTTGCACGGATTGCGGCCGCTTCCATGTCCGCCAGCATGCGGCCTCCCAACTGTTCCACTTTGGGTTTCGCAGCAGGCACATAGAAACCTTTGGCATCCGGAGCGACGACCGTCCCGTCTTCCCTGGTTGTCCAATGCAGGAATTCATCGCCATGCAGCTGGAGAGTGATGGTAGTCCCGTCCGGCTGTACCCTTATGATCTTGCCTTTCTTTGCGGGTACCGCAAATGCAAGTTGGGCGGTGACAAGCAGTATTGCGCAGAGCAGTATTTTCTTTTTCATGTTTATCTACCTTTTAACGATGAAACCATTTCCTTCAGCATCGGTAAGCCAGAGCGTGTGGCCTTCTTCCTTGACGACGAAGACTTCAAAGGTCTTGTCCAAAGGGTTGCTTATCCCCTGGATATGTTTTACTCCTAGAGTGAAACTGCTTCCAAGTTTTGTATCTGAAGGAATTCCTGTGAATTCTACAGCCTGTTCATTGGCCGGGTCCAAGATGGTGAAAGTGAGAGTCCCGTCCGTGCCGTATTCGCGGTTGACCTGGTCAGATGAGGGATTGTACACAAGGTTAGTGGTGCCGAGGTACGCGCCGTAATCACTATGGTTGACGATGGCTGCGGCGGAGAGATCTACAAGCATGCTTTCGGTTGATTCGACCGTGACTTTCTTGAATATTGCAAAAGATGAAGCCGTGGTTGAGACCGTAAAGACCGCGTTGTTGCTTGATTTGTTGCAGTAGAAATAGTACTTGCTGTTGCCTCTTCCTGAATACATCTGGGCCGAATTGCCGAGGGTCAGGGTCCAGGACGAAGAACTTGAGTTCAGCGACAGGTAGCGGCTCGAGCCAGAAGACGTGTACCCAAGGTAGTAGCTTCCATATCTGAATGTAATTGTGGAATTGCTCCTGCTGCCTACAGTGAACTGGCCTACGCTGGTACCTGCAGCGAGGCGCACATAGCCGTCGCTGCCAACTGTGAAAGAACTGGAGGATTTTGCAACTGCTCCTATGCCGCTGGTAGTACCGGCAGCCGTCATGGCATATCCAGGATCGGAACTGTCCATGAATATCACCACGTCTCCGGCCGAAAGGTCGCTTATTGATGAAACCGCCTGGAATACTTCTTCGCTTGTTGCTACTGAAGTCTCAACCTTGTTTGTGCCGGCTGTGGCATTTGCCATGTTGACGCTGAACTTCTTGATCTTTCCGCTGCCCAGGGTGAAACTGTCGTTCAGCTTTATGGCCCTCTCAAGGCAGCTGGCGTCTGAGAAATTGGCTTTTATGGTTATGGATTTGCCTGCCAGGCTCACGGGAGCGGCAGCGAACCAGATCGGATCACCGGCGACAACGTCAATGTTCCTGGTGTCGATTACCAGGGAGCTTGAACCCTCTTTCTCAGAGATCTTGCCATCCGCCACGGAATAGTACCATGAACCAGTCAGCGGCTGCTCTTCGCTTATGATTGTGACAGAGGTCAAGCTCGCTTCTGCAGGGAATGCCGGGTTCTGGTCCAGGTTGGTGAGGGTAAGCTTTCCATATGAAGTGATGTGGGTGAAATCCACTATCACGTCACTTGGAAGCGTGTCGTAGGAGTCGGACTTGGCTACGAGGATCTGAGCCTTCTCATCCACCGATGCTTTTGACGGGGTCTGGCCGGAGCTTATGCTCACGGACACCGAACTCCTTTCCGGGCTGGCCCAGAGGAATGCGTCGGCAGGGGAGACGAGGAAGAACGTGTAGGGATTGGAAGTGTCCACCCCGTCGAACGAGGCATCGAACGATGACCGGGTGATATGTCCCTGGTCGTCAGTCTCCTCCGAATTCACACCTGCCACTACGGCATATTCATAATTCAAGGAAATTTTGACTTGGTTGTCATTGGATGTCCAGTAGCAAGGATAGGTGACATTCCCTTCGGAGTCGGTAACAGATTCTCCGAAAGTGGTCCTTGTTGCCATTGCTCTTGTCGTGAAGTGGATCACTTTCTCCTGCTTTGCCTCTGCAACCGGTTCGGGTGCGGCGGCTTCCTGGGTCTGCGAACAGGAAGAAACCAGGAGGACAAGCAATAAAGATCCGGATAATAGCCTTTTCATCTTACAATACTTTTACTAAACAAATAAAGTAAAAAATATTTAAACTTACAATTTGTAAGATTTGAAATTATTTGATTAGACGTCTGTGTAAGCGAGTTTTACGTATTTCTAAAATGTTTAATTAATTCAATTGTGTTTTGAATAGTAAGCTATTTGGCCTTCGTGGTTATAAAATAAAAGAAAAAAAGAGTTTGCCTTTTTGACAAACTCTTTTTACTTATTGCTGATTAGATTCTTCGCTGTCGCTCAGAATGACAGGGGCTACTTGCTCTGCTCGATGGCGGCCTGCGCGGCGGCAAGGCGGGCGATAGGTACGCGGAAAGGTGAGCAGGAAACGTAATCCACGCCGATCTTGTTGAAGAAACGGATTGAATCAGGATCTCCACCATGCTCTCCGCAGACACCGCACTTGAGGTCCGGCCTCTTGGAACGTCCGCCCTGGATGCCGAACTCTACCAGTTTTCCAACGCTCTTTGTGTCGATGGTCTGGAACGGATCGGAATCGAGGATCTTGTTGCCGAGATAGTCTCCCATGAAGGTGCCTACGTCATCACGTGAGAATCCGAAAGTCATCTGGGTGAGGTCGTTGGTACCGAATGAGAAGAATTCGGCGGCACGGGCCATCCTGTCAGCTGTCAAAGCGGCACGAGGGATCTCGATCATGGTTCCGAACTTGTAGTCGATGTTCTGGATCTTGATTCCTTCAACCTGTGCCTTGACACGGTCGCAGATAGCCTTCTGGAAACTGAGTTCCCTGGCTGAGATGGTGACAGGGATCATGATCTCCGGCTTCGGGTTGAAGCCCTCGAGCAGGAGCTCGGCAGTCGCCTCGAAGATCGCCTTGTACTGTGTTTCGGCAATCAGAGGGAAGCTGACATGCAGACGCACGCCACGGTGTCCCATCATAGGGTTGACTTCGTGGAGGGCTTCTCCTCTCTTTTCGATTTCCTCTACGGTAACACCAAGTTCGCGGGCGATTTCCTTCTTCTTCTCCTCGGTCTTGGGAACGAACTCATGGAGCGGAGGATCAAGGAGACGGAAGACGACCGGCTTCCCGTCCATGATCTTCAATGTGCTCTTGACGGCAGCCTTCATGTAGGGCTCGAGGTCGGCAAGGGCTGATTTGCGCTCCTCATCAGTGTCGCACAGGATCATCTTGCGGAGCAAGGAAAGGGGTTTCTCGGAATGGGCACCGTAGAACATATGCTCGATCCTGAACAGGCCTATTCCTTCTGCACCATAGCTGAGAGCCTTCTTGGCATCTTCCGGAGTGTCGGCGTTGGTCCTGACACCTATGTTGCGGAACTTGTCGACGATTGACATGAACTTCTTGAAGAGAGGGTTCTCGGAAGCGTCCATCATGTCGATCTTCTCGGCATAGACGAATCCCTTGGAACCGTTGAGGCTGAGCCAGTCGCCTTCCTTGAAGAACTTCTTGCCATCGAAAGTGACGGTCTTCCCTTCAAGGTTGATCTTCATGGCCTCGCAACCGACTATGCAGCATTTGCCCCAACCGCGGGCGACCAGGGCGGCGTGTGAGGTCATTCCTCCACGGGTGGTAAGGATTCCGGCTGCGGCCCTCATGCCTTCGATGTCTTCAGGCGAGGTCTCTTCACGGATGAGGATGGCCTTCATGCCGTTGGAAGCAACTTCCATGGCCGCTTCCTGGGTAAAGACGATCTGTCCTACGGCTCCTCCCGGGGAAGCGGGAAGACCGATGGCCAGCACCTTGGCTTTCTTTTCGGATGACGGGTCGAGGATGGGATGGAGGATTTCGTCGAGCTGTGCAGGGGAGACCCTCATCACAGCAGTCTTCTCATCTATCATCTTCTCGTCGACCATGTCCATTGCCATCTGGAGGGCTGCAAGACCGGTACGTTTTCCGATCCTGCACTGGAGCATCCACAGATGTCCTTCCTGGATTGTGAACTCGATGTCCTGCATGTCGCGGAAATGCTTCTCGAGCTTGAGACGGATGTCGTCAAGTTCCTTGTAGACTTCCGGCATTGCAGTCTCGAGGGATTCCAGGTTCTTGTTCTTCTCGGTCTTGGTAGCCTCATTGAGGGGATTGGGGGTGCGGATTCCGGCTACGACATCTTCGCCCTGGGCGTTGATGAGCCATTCTCCGTAGAACTTGTTGTCTCCGTTGGCAGGGTTGCGGGAGAAGGCGACACCGGTTGCGGAGGTGTTGCCCATGTTGCCGAACACCATTGACTGGACGTTCACGGCAGTACCCCAGTCATCAGGAATCTTCTCGATCCTGCGGTAGGCAATCGCCCTCTTTCCGTTCCATGACTTGAAAACGCCGCCGATCGATCCCCAGAGCTGCTCCTGGGCAGAATCAGGGAATTCGACGCCAAGGACTTCCTTGACTTTCAGTTTGAATTTCTCGCAGAGGTCCTTGAGCTCGTCTGCAGTGATTTCAGTATCGGATTTGTAGCCTTTGGCCTCCTTGAGGTCCATCATCATCCTGTCAAGCTGCTGGCGGATACCCTTACCGTCCGCCGGCTCGATGCCCTCGGCCTTTTCCATGACGACATCGGAGTACATCATGATGAGGCGCCTGTAGGCATCATAGACGAACCTGGGGTTACCGGTCTTCTGTATCATTCCTGGAAGGGTTGCTGAGCAGAGACCGATGTTGAGGATGGTGTCCATCATTCCGGGCATGGAACTTCTTGCACCGGAGCGGCAGCTTACGAGGAGCGGATCAGAAGGATCACCGAATTTCTTTCCCATTATTGTCTCGGTTGCCTTCATGGCTTCTGCCACTTCCTGCTTGAGTTCATTGGTGTAGCCGCCACCCAGTGAGTAATATTCAGCACAACATTCAGTGGTGATGGTGAATCCGGCGGGAACCGGCATCCCAAGCTTGCTCATCTCGGCGAGGTTCGCACCCTTGCCGCCGAGAAGTTCCCTCATCTGGCCGTCACCTTCAGCGGTCTTGCCGCCAAAACGATAGACTCTTTTCTTCTTGTCAAACATGTTCTTATGATAATTATTATATAATATCTTTCAAGGAGGCGCAAAGATAGTAAAATAGTTTGTTTATAGCAACTTGGAAGCGAGGTCGGAAAGCGTGCTCCTTTCCCCGACACGAAGGAATATGTGCTCGAAGAGCTTCTGCCCGCCCATTTTCTCCCCGAGATGGGTGAGGCCGTTGGACCATTGGTCCAGATACGGCTGGTCTATCTGGAATATGTCTCCGGTGAAAACCATCTTGGTTCCTTCTCCTGCGCGGGTTATGATGGTCTTGACTTCGTTCGGTGTCAGGTTCTGGGCCTCGTCGCAGATGAAGAACACCCTGCCGAGGCTCCGTCCCCTGATGTAGGCCAGGGGAGAGATCAGGAGCTTCTCTTCCTTAAGCATGGCATCGAGCTTCTGGGCTTCCTTGCTGGTGGACCTGAACTGCCCCCGGATGACGTTGAGGTTGTCCATGAGAGGCTGGACGAAGGGACTCATCTTGGTCTTCTGGTCTCCAGGAAGGAAACCGATGTCCTGATTGCCGAGCACTACCGTGGGCCTTGTAAGGATTATCTGGTCGTAATCCTTGGCTTGTTCAAGGGCTGACGCCAGGGCAATGAGCGTTTTGCCGGTACCTGCGCCTCCGGTCATCGATACGAGTTTTATGGCTGGATTGGTGCAAGCATCAATGGCGAATTTCTGTTCGTCGTTCTTAGGCTTGATCCCGTAAACCGTCTTGTTCTTGACCAGGACCACCTTGCCGAGGTCTTCGTCGAACCTTGCGCAGACCATGTCCTTGCCGTCGCGGATCTTGTAGAGTTGGTTAGGGCGAGGCCGGCTGTTTCCAAGGACCTTCCAGTCGATGGAATTGTCCGGTCCATAGGTAAGTTCCTGGATGGCTTCTGGACCGACATTGTCAAGGATCTGGACTTCCTTGTTGGAGTTCTCGATCTTTTCTTCTTCGACCCTGTCCGTCATGTAGTCCTGAACCTCCATCCCGGCGGCCTTCGATTTCATCCTGAGGTTGATGTCCTTTGTCACGAGGGCTACGAACCTTCCCGGGTTGTTGTCCCTGACCCAGATCGCTGTCGACAGGATCCTGTGGTCCGGGATGTCATCGAAGAAAAAGTCCTTCATGTCATCAGGGAAAGGATGGTTCGGCTCGATCTTGATGTTTCCCAGTCCTTTTGCGATGGGAACTCCGCTTTTACCGAACGGAAGCCCTTCCGTGATCCTGTCTATGTCACGCATGAAACCCCTTGCATTGTAGGCAAGCTGGTCGTTTCCTTTCTTGAATTTGTCAAGTTCCTCGATCACCGCGATCGGGATGACTATGTCATTGTCCTTGAATTTCCTGATGGCTTTGTAGTCGTGCAGGATTATGTTCGTGTCGAGTACGAAGATCTTGGGTTTCCTGTTGCCCGTTCCCGTTTTAGGGATCCTTGTGTATCTTGCCATATTCATTTATGATGATCAATCCTCTCCTTCTGAAGCCTGGCTGTTAAGGAGCGACTGGAGGATGTCCGAGATTCCGCCGCCTCTGCCGGTCTTTACCTTGATGCTATCCGATTTCGGGACCGGATGTCCGATGGGGTAGTAGGCTATGTCCTGGAGCAGGAACTCGGCATCCACGTAGTCGTAGTCGATGTCTTTTATCTGTATTATGGCACCGGGGATCTCGGAAAACAAGACCCTGATGCTGTCATTCTCGTCATAAGCGTTCATTATCCCGCTTACGTTGATGCTTGCTCCTATCCCTTCCGGACACATTGCCTTCAGGGCGGAGAGCAAACCTCCGTCTCCAACCGTCATCCCGGACAGGACAACCTTGTCTTCCACGAATTCACGGACGACCTCGAAGCAGTCGATGAAATAGTCTCCGTCACCGATTTCAGGCGGATTGTCACCATTCTGGCCTTCAGCCTGGCACAGGAGCGAGTTTCCCAAGCGGAATTCACACGAATCGAAGGGGACGAAGATAAGCCAGCTCTCGGGGTCTCCTGCGATCTTGTCCGGGATTGCCCTGCGTCTGCCGATCACGGGATGCAGGCTGCCAAATGGCGCATTTCCTGGTAGGTCGATCTCGTCTTCAGGATCGATCTCGTCATCGGGGTCTTCAGGTTTGTCTGTCGTGGCTACCTTGAAACTCACTTGGCTGACTCTCTCGCTTTCCGTGAAGGAATACGAGTTGAGGCTGATGCCAAGGGAATCGATGTAGTCGGCAGAAGCTTCTACGGAGGAGTAGAAGGCCGCCATGCTCCCGAGGGGCCTGGTGTTCCACTTCCATCTGGCCGTCAGGGTCAGGTCGCTCAGCCTGAAATGTCCTTTCATCCACATGGCGTCAAGCAAAGCCTTGGCGATCCTGCTCTTTGCAAAGCATTCCGGGAAGGCGGGGGGACAATTGCGTGGTGAAGAAACGATGGCCGAGACTCTTGAGAGGTACTCGAGGACATCCTTGCCGTCAAAGTGCTCGGATCCCGGGGACGGATCGGTGCTCTCGTCCACTATCGGTTCAAACTCTTCATATTGGCGTTCCAGGGCATTGCTGTCCTGCTCAAGGCATCCGTCAAGGATGTCCGCAGGAGTGAAACGCCTTGGAATTCCATCGATGATGTACTCGGAGTATAAAGCCGATGTTTTTTCTTTCATTCCGTTAGATTATGATTGTAAATTTAAGTATTTTTGAGTTTAGTTCAAAAAAGTCATCGAAAGAGGAAATGAGCAGTTATTCTCCCGACGCCTATCAGGCGAAACTGGAATCCATATTCACAAGATATCCATCTGTACAGAAAGTGCCTTTCGGCGATGCCTACAAGCCTGGCCTTGACCACATGGCCAGGTTCGAAGCCTTGCTTGGCAATCCGCACAAGGACTACCGTACCATCCATGTCGCAGGGACCAACGGGAAAGGGTCTGTCGCCAGCATGCTCTCTTCGGCCCTTTCATCTGCCGGACTGAAAGTCGGCCTTTATACATCTCCCCACATCGAGGATTTCAGGGAGAGGGCAAGGATCCTGCAACCGCAGGGTACGGAGCCGTTCATGGTCCCGGAGGACTTCGTCTATGATTTCCTATGCAGCCATGAACAGGACTTCGAATCCCTCGACCTTTCATTCTTTGAGATTACGACAGGCCTTGCATTCAAGTGGTTTTCGACGGAAAAAGTCGATGTGGCCGTGATCGAGGTCGGACTTGGAGGAAGGCTGGACAGTACGAATATCATAGTCCCGGATCTTTCCATAGTCACCAGCATCGCTCTGGACCATTGCGCCCTTCTTGGAGACACTTTGCAGGCCATAGCAGGAGAAAAGTCCGGCATATTCAAGGAAGGCGTTCCTGCATTGGTTGGAGAATACCTTCCTGAAACCATGCCAGTCTTCCAAAAGAAGGCAGAAGAAGTGCATTGCCCGCTGACATTTGCCCAAGATGCGATTCCGGTCTTGCCACGTCGGGCGGAAGATATCCTGTCCCGGATGGACCTTAAAGGAAAGTACCAGGAGAAGAACCTTAGGACGGTGCTTTGTGCAGTGGACATACTGACAAAGGATCCGTTCTATAATGGATTGCATGACAAGAAGTCGGTAGAAGAAGCGATAATCAATACAGCCTTCCGGTCGGGATTCCATGGACGCTGGGAAAAGCTTTCCGACAATCCGGAGGCAATCGCCGACATAGGCCACAACCCGGCTGCCTTGAAAGGAAATTTCGCACAGCTGGAAGAGATGATGGCGACTGGGAAGTACACTTCTTTGGTAATCGTCTATGCCGTGATGGCCGACAAGGACCTGGAAGGAATCATGCCATTGATGCCCGAAAAAGCGACTTACATTCTTACAAGTCCGCAGACCAGGCGGGCTCTTCCCGAAGAAGAACTGACCAGGATGTTCAAGGATTATTGTGAAAAGAACGGCAAGAAGCCTGAAGGGATCATCGGGATACCCACAGTCCGGGAAGCCGTTGAAAAGGCCATGTCCTTTGACAGAAGCGGGAATCCGCTGATCTATTTCGGAGGCAGCACCTACCTCGTCAGTGAAGTGGTACGAATTCTGCAATCCACAAAAGCATGAGCACCAGAATATTCATTGCAATCGCCGCAGCTGCTGTCCTCGGCTCGGTTGCACTTACTGCGCAAGCATTCATGAAAGCAGACAAGAAAAGCAGTGTCGATGAGCAAGGGCATGTCCTGTCATCGATGTGGAAGACCTATTATACTGCCCAGAAGGCAGACCTTCCGAAAAAGATGGCGGAGTCCCTCGAGGCGATAAAGAAAGAAGCGAAGGCGAAGCGTTACCATTGGGACTTCTATGATGCCGCAAGGAAGTATGTCGATGCCGAAGTGTCCAGGAACTGGAAACTCCGCCAAGAACTGAACGCCAAGCTTGCGGCTGAAATAGAGGAATATGCAGAGCCGATAGTTACATATGCCTACAAGTCAGGCCGCCGTGAGAGCGGACTTGACGACTACATCCTGACCAATAAGGCACGTCTCCAGTCAGGCAGGAACCCTGCTTTCTATTCGAGGACGACCGGCTCGATGAACAACCTCCTCAACGAGTTCATCAAGGATGACTTTGAATATGCGCTCTGGTCTGAGAAACTCAACGGCCGCAATTCTTCCAAGGTGAGTGCCGCCCTTAGGGACTGTCTTGGCGAGACTTATCCGAATGCTGCGTGGCTGGAGTATCTTGACCTCACTTCAAAGTATTGGGACAGCAGGGAGAAGGAGACTGAAGATTATATCCTCAAGTACAGGGGCCGTGCTGTGTCCCTTTTCGGGAAATCCCTCCTTTTCCAGGACCGCCTGACCCGGTTGTCGCGCGACAAGGCGTCGGAAGGGCAGTACAAGGCTCTTTATGAGGATATCAAGGCGGCTGAAAGGGAAAGGAAGTCCTTTACGAGCGGGACGGACGGGAAGATCGCTTCCGCGATAATGGATTTCAAGCATCAGCTCGAGAATCTTGAGAGGAAGGAAATTGAACTGTCGATCGATGACCGGACCGTAACCGTTGCTTTGAGGAACCTGGACAAGGTGGACGTCTGTGTCATCCCTGACGTAAAGGAAGGGAAGCCTCTGCTGGAAAAGACCATCGTCAATCCCGTAAGGAGATTCTTTGTTATGGACACCGTGAAGTTCGAGATTCCGAGGTGTGATGACGGTGACTATATCGTCCGGGCGAAGAACGGGAAAATCCAGGCCGAAGGCAATTATATCCCCAAGACACTTTCATTTGCAATCAGGGATGATTCCGAAGGGAAGAAGTTCTATGTCACTGACTACCTTACCGGCGAGCCCATTGATAAAGTCGATCTCTCATTGTCTCTTTCTCAGAAGGAGAGAGCATCTGTCAAAGGCATACCCCAGGATGGCTTTACTCTGATTCCGGAGGAGATTACTTCAAAGATCACATCTGATGCCTACTATCTTCTGGAAGCCTCTTACAGGGATGCCGACGGATTCCTTCACAAGTCCAGGATGCAAGGCGTGGACAATTATGTCGAGCGTTATGTCCGTGATTCAAGGAACGGTACGTATTGCAGCATATTCACGGACAAGACGGCTTTCAATCCAGGCGAGACCGTGAAATTCAAGGCTGTCTTCTACGAAGGTGACCTGAACAAAGGCGTACAGGTCCTTGATGCTGGGAAAAGTGTACAAGCGCGGCTCATGAATTCCGAGGGGAAGGAAATTTCAAAGGCTGAACTTTCTACCAATGAATATGGCTCCGTGGCAGGAGAGTTCCTTATTCCTGAAGGGGAAAGAAACGGACGTTTTTCTGTGGAAGTCAGGTACGGGACGAATCATGTGTCCTCCAAGAGCATCATCGTGGACGAATTCATCCTGCCTACCTATGACCTTTCCTTCAATAGCGTCGACAGCCTTTATTTCGTTGGAGATGAGATAGAAGTAAAGGGAATTGTCTCAAGCTACAGCGGTCATCCCCTTGATGCGGCCCAGGTGAGTTATTCCATCGGCGGGCGCGGAAGGAGGATATCCCAAGGTGACATAGAGCTTGCTCAGGACGGGGCTTTCTCGGTCAGGTTCAAGTCTTTGCCGGACATTTACTGGTACAATGTCACGGTCAAGGTTAAGGACTCGACAGGGGAGACGAAGGAGTTCTCCAGGAGTGTTTTCGTGCTGGACCGAATCAACCTGGAGGTCGATCTTGAGAATGCAGCAGAAGGAGAAGTAAGCCTTTCATCAAGCTCATGGGAGATCTGCAGGCTGCTGTCCGTTCAAGAGGCTAAGGTGAAGTTTACTGCTTTCAACACAGAAGGAATAAGCGTCCCTGTCAAGATCGACTATCGCATCGAGGAGCCTTCAGGTAAAGTGGTTGAATCAGGTTCTGCGATGT
>CADBMD010000030.1 GCA_902795735.1 uncultured Bacteroidia bacterium | reverse complement strand
TGACTACCAGATCCCTCCACAACCTGTCCCACCGCTTCATCATCATGTCAGCATAGGAGGCGGATTTTCCATTGAGGTAACAAAGCCTGTCACCGGCAGTCATCCCGGAAACAGTCTTTTCGACTTCAGCCTGGTCCGAAGCATAGAAGTCTTCCAATTCCTGCCTCTTGCCGTCGAACAGCGCTGAAGGGCCAGCTGGATCACATTGTCATAGCCGAGCATCCCTTCCGGGTTGACCAGTTCCTCCCGTCCGCCGAAGGTCGTCTCGACTATGCAGAGCTGACGCTCATTCATGTATCCTATGACATTGTAGGTGTATTCGACCTGATCCACATAGCCTCTGATCTCAGCCGGATGCCAGAATGAACGGATGGCCAGTTTTTCACCGGGGATATGGCGACCGGCGGGAGAATGTGTCAGCCAGCCCGAATATCCGAAGGTGTCGCAGTTGTAGGTACAGATTACAGATCCGTCCGCCGATGCACCTTTAGTGATGATGAGATTCGTGCAGGCTGAAGACGGGATGGACAATGCCGCTGCAAGGGACAGCATGACAAAGCACAGGACAGAATGAAAAGGGATTGTTTTCATGCTTGTAAATATAAGGATTTCGTCGCGATCCTTCAACAAGATTGATTATATTTGCTTCGCAGATGGAGGCGGTGGCATCTTTTTGTATCTGTCTATCACATGCATTGTTTTATATCTTGCCATAGTTGTCTGGGCACCTTTCGCCCCAAAAGAAGAGGAAGGAGATACCATGATTGGGACAAAACTCATGTTCGGGGCAACAGTAGACATGTTGCTTGATGAACATAAGCGGCACAAGGAAAGTGAAAAGCGTGATTCCTATGAATGAAAACGACATATTCAACCGGACTTCCCTGCTTGTAGGGCCTCAGGTCATGAAGGCACTTGGCGATGCCAGGGTCCTGCTGTTCGGCGTAGGAGGTGTAGGGAGCTGGTGTGCAGAAGGCCTCATACGGTCCGGAATCAAGCATCTTACCATAGTAGATTCCGACAAGGTCAGCGTCACCAATGTCAACCGCCAGCTCATGGCGACAGTGGAGACAGTAGGACAGGTAAAGGTCGATGCCATGAAGGAACGGCTGCTGCAGATCAATCCCGACGCTGAAATCAAGGCTGAGCAGAGGGAATATTCACCCGAGACCCGAGACGACTTCATGATGGAGGAATACGACTACATTATCGATGCCATCGATTCATTGAAGGACAAGTCCGACCTGATCCTGAGAGCCACCATGACCGAGGCCGTGTTCTTCAGTTCCATGGGTGCCGCATGCAAGATAGACCCTACAAAAGTCAAGGTAGCGGAGTTCTGGGATGTCAGGGGATGCCCCCTTGGTGCCGCCATCCGGAAGAAATTCCGCAGGAACAAGACCTTGCCCGGACATAAGTTCCTATGTGTCTATGACGAAGAGGTCTTGGAGAACAAGGGTACGACAGAAGAATCCGATTCCAGGAAAGCAGTAATCAACGGGACCCTTGCCCACATCACGGCAATATTCGGAATGACACTCAGCGGCCTCGTCATAGAAGATATCTACAAGAAGGCCGCCGGGAAACTATCTCTTCAAAAAGGATGTTGAGGTAAGAGGGTTCGAACCTCTACTGAGGGAACCAAAATCCCTAGTGCTACCATTACACCATACCTCAATTCGAAGCGCAAATTTATCGTAATTTTAGTAAATTAGCAAATCGAAAAACATTTTTAACATGAAAGGAGTCTTTGTGTTTCTGGCCGACGGTTTCGAAGAGATCGAAGCCCTCGCCACAGTCGATATCCTGCGCAGGGGCGGAGTAGAAGTCACAACAGTTTCAATCAACCACGACAGGACGGTCCGCGGCGCCCACGGCATCCCTGTGGTTGCCGACTGGAACCGCGACGAGTTCGACGGCAAGGTCATACCCGGTTCCTCTCCGGAAGATGCCATGATCTTCCCGGGAGGGCTTCCCGGAGCAAGCAACCTGGCCGGAGACGAATATCTCATGGCCCTGATGCAGAAGCATTTCTCAGAAGGCGGCACCGTAGCGGCTATCTGCGCAGCCCCGGGCCTTGTGGCCTCCCAACTTCCAGACATTGAAGGGAAAAGATTCACGTGCTATGATGGCTTCGAGGAGCATATGATGGCCCAAGGTGCTGAGTACACGGGAGAAAGGGCTGTTTGTGACGGCAACCTCATCACCGGACGCGGCCCAGGCTGCGCCGTGGAATTCGCTCTCACGGTCCTGGCAAAGCTTAAGGGGGATGAAAAGTCCGAGGAAGTTCGCGCCGGACTGCTTATCTAACGACGGACGACAACACGCTCTATCCTTCTCGGGACCGAGGTCATGATCTCATAGGGAATCGTTCCCAGGATTCCGGCAAGTTCGGTGACTGTAGGGTCTTCTCCGAATATGGTCACGGTGTCCCCTACCTTGCAATCGACCCCGGTGACATCCAGCATGGTCATGTCCATGCAGATGTTGCCGATGGTCGGAACCCTGTGGCCGTTCAGGTTGAAACTGGCCTTGCCACAACCAAGATGACGGTCCACCCCGTCGGCATATCCCACCGGGATAGTGGCTATCCTCGCCCCTCCGGGGGCGATAATGCCCTTCTGCCCGTAACCGACAGCTCCGTCGCCAGGTTGGAGTGTCTTGACCTGGAGGATTTTCACTTTCAGCGATGCCACTGGCCGAAGATGGACCTCCGGCAGTGCGCTTATACCGTATATTCCCACTCCAAGCCTTACCATGTCGAACTGATATTCAGGGAAACGCTCGATGCCGGCAGAATTGAGCAGGTGCCACATCGGGTGGTAATTGAGGAAGTCCTCCAGGATGGAAGCATTCTGGGTAAACATCCCAATCTGCTTCATGGTCAGCGAATCCATCTGAGGATCTTCGGCGACACAAAGGTGTGAATAGATGGACTTGACCCTGACATAAGGGCATTCCCCCAGGAAATCCATCAAGTCCGGGAGCTCGCTTGTCATGAAACCGAGCCGGTGCATTCCCGTGTCAAGCTTGATATGGACAGGAAAATCCTTGATTCCACGCGCCTCCAGGACAGAGACCAAAGCCTT
>CADBMD010000029.1 GCA_902795735.1 uncultured Bacteroidia bacterium | reverse complement strand
CAGCCAGCGGAGAACCGGTCTCTTTCTCCAGTGAAGATCTAACAGCTTTCGGAATCACCGGCAACATTGTCAAGGACGATCACTATGCTCTTGTCTTCGAAAATCCGTTGACGACAATTCCAAATAGTATTTTTGATCGTTTCAGCGATCTCAAAACTGTAAGTCTCCCTGACGTTACAGGCCTGATTGACGATTACGCATTCAGCGGTTGTACCCGTCTTCAGAAAGTAGATTTCGGGAGCGGCCTGAAAAGAATCAACCAGTGTGCTTTCCGCTACTGTACCATGCTTGAGGAAATCAACTTACCTGAAGGCCTGGAGACTATAATGAACTATGCTTTCGCTCACTGTTCATCTCTTAAGACTGTCAGGATCCCCTCTTCAGTGACCACCATCTCCTTCAACCCGTTTAATTACTGCTATAATCTTGAGGCTTTCACTGGTGAGAACAGCATGATCTGCGATGAGAACCCATTCCTTGGTGCCGGAACCGGTTGCTGTCTGGTAGATTCGGAGGGTACTCTGATCTCCTTTGCTTGTGCATCCATTCCTGAGGGATATTTGTACAAGGTTGAAGACAATGTCAAAACCATTGGTTTTTATTCCTTCGCAGGTGCCCAATGCTACGGGCTTGATTTAAATAAGGCAGAAGTTGTCGAACCCCGGGGAATTTACGATTGCGCGAATTTCAGCCAGATTCTTATCCATTCTACGACAACCACGATAAGCAGGGAGAATTTTTCCAAGTGCCCATCCTTGGATTTCGTTCAATTAGACGTGTCTTCTGTTCCGACGATTGGAGAAAGTTGTTTCCTTAACTCATCAGACTCTTACATTATCAGGATTTACGACTACATGTACAACGACTTCCAGGAAGACTCCGGATGGGGTGCTTTCGCGGACCATTTGTCATGCAAGCAGAGTAACCGCACAATCTGGTACCATCTTGAAGGTGACGGTACGACCGAACTGACTGCCGACGGGTTCGGTGCCAATGCAACCGGGTTCGCTGTCGTCAATGGGACCAATAATCTTACTCCTTCCGTAGATTTCCCAAGCGGGCTGAGTGCCGGAAAGATAATGTTCAAGATTTTTGACGCCGATGTTACAACCATCCCTGCCCAAGCATTTGCTTCACTCAAGGACAATCTCGACTATGTCTCCCTTCCCAAATCTGTCTTGACAATCGGGCAGGAAGCATTCAAGGACTGCTCAAAGATCCTGATCTACCCAGGTGGAGGTGATTCCGAAATTTCGGAAATAGGCGCGGATGCTTTCAATGGGTGCTCCAGCATGAATTTCTATGACTTCGATCTCATAGATGGCTTGTACTTCACTTCTTCTAGCATAAAATCCATCGGTGACAGGGCCTTCAAGGGTTGTACAAGCCTGACCTGGCCATTCCAGGATCACATCCTTGAATCATTGGGCAACAACGCTTTCGAGGGGTCTGCCATAGGTTCATTTGTCTCTCATTCATTAAGTGAGATGGGTAGTTACGTCTTCAATAACTGTCGTTCTCTCAAGACAGTTGTCTTGCCTGGCGTAACCAAAATCCCAGACTATGCCTTCAATCATTGTGATAAATTGGAAACCATCAAGACTGGAGAACTATCCTCTATTGGCACATATGCTTTCTTTTATTGCATTCTATTGAAGGATGTCGGGACAGACATCAGTGACAACATCATCCAGTTGCCAGATGTCACCAGCCTGAGTGATGGTGCTTTCTATAAGTGCTGGAACGTTACGGATCTCTCTATGCCGAATCTAACATATGCCGGAAGCAGTGCCTTCCATGAGCTAGGATACACTACAACCTTGCATACCCTGTCTGTTCCGAAACTCGCAAACCTTGGTACAAGTGACTATGTTTTTGGAAACATAAAGATAGACGAACTGCTTCTGCCGTCAATAAAAGCCATTCCCAAGTTAACTTTTGGTTACTCTTCAATCAAAGACATCCATTTCGGCAGCAGTCTCACGACATTAGGATCGAATAGCTCAACAGGCAACGTGTTCAATAGCGTAAAATCTCTTCCTGAACGGAATCTCTATTTCGAGGGGACCACTCCTCCCACGTTCGGGTCAACCGCTTTCTTCACTGATTACAACGTCAACACGGTCCTGCTCCCTCTGACTTCAATCCATGTTCCGAGTGGTTGCAAAGAGGCCTACAAGACTGCGCTTCACAGTGCAAACGCTGCATTTGATGCCTATTTCGACATAATTATTGAAGACCTCTGATTGACATGGTCAGGCTTAGTTTCAGACTGAAGCCACACTCTTAGAAACAGGACCGGCTGCCGATAGTGTCGCCGGTCCTTTCATCTTTCACCAGACGCCCTCACGAAGCAGGGTTAGCACCACTGCCACCCTCGGCTCGTTGGGGATTGGCTGTGAATTGTGATGTGCAGCTGTGTGTGGAGTGCATAGGGGTTTGCACCGCCGCTTCGCGGCCCCACCGTTCGCTTCTCTTCGTTCCGCTCCGGTCCCCCCTCTTAACGAGCCGAGGGTGGCAGTGGTGCAACCCCCTATGCACTCCACACACAGACAATACCCTCCAGCACCATTTCACAATCTCGTTGTAAACACTCTTTCGAGCTTGCCCCAGAATATGTATATTTGCGTAAACAAATTTGAAAAACATGAATGATATTATTCATAAAAGAGCCAAAGCCGCGCCATGGATTGCACTGGCATGCCTGGTAGTACCGATGTTTGCATCGTACTTCTTCGATGACATGTTCAGCACCCTGTCCCATTTGTTCGAGAATCCATTCCTCATTGAACTTGGGTGGAATTCGGCCGACTATGGCTTGTACACGAGTGGGTATTCGGTACTGTGTGTCTTTGGCGGCCTGGTTATCTGCGGCATGTTGCTGGACAAATGGGGCGTCAGGATAACCGGTTCAATATTCGTGGGAATGATGGCTGGCGGTGCCGCCCTGGTCGCATGGGCTATCACTTCGGGGTTGCCTCCGAAGAGTTCACTCAGCATTGCCTATGTTGGTTGCATGCTTTTCGGTCTCGGCAGCGAGATTGCCGGAGTTGCAGTGACTCGTTCCATAGCAAAATGGTTCAAGGATGGGCCGATGGCTTTCGCCATGGGGCTTCAGCTGGCAATAGCAAGGCTGGGAACGGCTTTCGCCCTGGTTATTTCTCCCAGGCTGGTTGCGACGAAGGCTCCCGGTGAGATATATTCCCTGGCGGAAACTGCAAGGCCGGCTTTCCTTGGACTGGGGCTGATGGTTGCAGGGATGATTCTGTGGGCCATCTTCGTGGCCATGGATGCAAGGTTCGACAAGACTTCCAACATGCAGGACAAGGCCGGAAGCCAGCAGGAGGACAAGGAGGAGCCATTCAGGTTCTCTGATGTACTGGGGCTGTTGAAAAACAAGCAGTTCATCATGATAGCCCTGCTGTGTGTCTTCTTCTACAGCAGCATAATCTCATTCAAGAAATTCGCCAGCGCCATACTTATTCCACGATTCGGAGTACCTGTCGAAGCTGCCAGCTGGATGGTGTCGATGCTGCCATTCTCGACGGTCATCTTCGCTCCGCTTTTCGGAATAATGGTTGACAAGATAGGCAAGGGTACACGTTGGATGGTTACTGGCGCGATACTTTCGCTTATAGCGCATCTACTGCTTGCGTTCGCTCCGGCTGGTGTACCTCTGTACGGTTATCTGTCGATGGTCTTCTTGGGATTCGGATATTCACTGGTTCCGGCAGCGATGTGGCCGAGCATCCCCAAACTCGTACCCGCCAAAGTACTAGGGACGGCATATTCATTGATCTACTGGGTTCAGAATCTAGGACTCATGTTATTCAAGATGCTAGCCGGGAATATATTCGCTGCTTCATCAGCTACTTCCGCTTCGGCAGCTGCAGGGGACGCTGCAAGCACTTCTGCAAGCGCTGAACTCGCGGCAGCTGCAGGGGCGGTCAGGGTTGAGATAATGTTCGTGATTGTTTGTGTCATCGCCCTATTCCTGGCATTGGGCCTAAGGAGGTCCTCCGCAAGACGTCCTGAACTTCACCTCGACTCCCCTTCCAAGAAATAATCTCGCTAACAGTCCCCCATTTCCCCCACTCCAGCCACGCCCCCCTCATTCCCGTGGCTGAAACGGGCATTTCCCAACATCCAGCCACGAAAACATCCCATTCCCGTGGCTGCTACCACCATTTCCCCGCATCCAGCCACGGAAAACCCCCGTCACCGTGGCTGAAAACAGGGCCGGGTGGCGGGGGATTAATAATCAATAGGGCGAACAGCCTGGACGGGTCTTATTCAGTGATGTTGGGCTCCTCAAGGCCGAGATGCTTCTTCTTATCAACAACCTTGAGATAAAGTCCTATCAACATGGCGGCGATTCCAAGGCAAGCCAGCATGACAAGGGCCCATGTGTAGTTGAGCTGGTCCGGAGCCGTGCCAGGAGCATTGGTCTTGGTCAGCACATTGCCGATGAGGATAGGGAAAAGCCACAGGCCGATGTTCTGGATCCAGAAGATGAGCGCATAGGCCGAGCCGATGATCTTTTCATCCACGAGCTTAGGCACTGAAGGCCAGAGGGCCGCAGGGACCAGTGAGAAACTCGCACCAAGAACCAGGATGGTAACATAGGCGACAACTGCGCCACCGACTGCACTACCCTTGAACAGAGGCAGGATAAAGGCGAAGGTAAGGTGGCAGAAAACCAGCAGGATCGAACCGAAGAGCAGCATCGAAGCAGCCTTGCCTTTATGGTCCACATAGTTGCCGAGTATAGGGGTGATGGCCACAGCCAGCAGAGGGAACACGGCGAAGATGGTCTCGGCCGTCCCACGCTTGAAGCCCATGAAGCAGTAGACCACCAGGGCAACTATCGCGACAGCCATCAAGCCATATTTCATGCTCTTGTTGTTCTTTATGAAATTACTGGCAAAGGCACAGACAGCAACTATGAGCATTATGATGTACTGGACGATAGTGACAGCTTCTCCGGCCCAGAAAGATCCGGCTGCAGGCTCAGTAAGCGTAAGGTTACACTGGAGCATGTTGACCGCATACTTCTGGAACGGGAATATCGCAGAGTAGTAGAGTACGCAAAGAAGGGCGACAAGCCAGAAACCAAGACTTGAAAGAATCTTGCCGATGTCCTTGACTTTGAACGGGTCGTCTTTCTCCTCGGCTTCACCGGTCTGGCTGTCGAGTTTCCTGTCCATGAAGAAATATGTGACGAACATGATCAGGGCGATGCAAAGCAGCACGACACCGAATGCTACCGAACGGCTGACATTTATCTGGCCGCCAAGCTTGGCGAAATATGGCGAGAAGATCATGCAGGTTGCAACACCCAAACGGGCAAGAGCCATTTCGGAGCCCATTGCCAAGGCCGTCTCACGGCCCTTGAACCACTTGACGATACCACGGCTGACAGTGATGCCGGCCATCTCACAGCCGCAGCCGAAGATCATGAAGCCTATGGCTGCGAACTTGGCAGAAGCAGGCATGCCTTGATAGAACGGGAGGACATCATCGATGAAGCCTATCCCCGTGTGCCAGTTAAGATGGGTGGTAAACCAGCTTTCAAGTCCTGATCCCATGAAGGGTTCGCTGATGGCGTAGTACTTTATAAGACCGCCCAGCAGCATCACGGCACCGGAAAGCACAGCAGTAAAGCGGACTCCCATCTTGTCCAGGATGATACCAGCAAAGATCAGGAAGAACACGAAGACGTTCAGGAAGGTCTCCGCTCCCTCCATCGTTCCGAATGCCTTGGAATCCCAGCCCCTGGTGGACTCCATCAAGTCCTTTATAGGGGACAGGATGTCCATGAATATGTAGGCGCAGAACATTCCGAGAGCAAGGAGGAGCAATGCGGTCCAACGCATCGCTGCCGAATCACGGAGGGTTGTTTTAACAGTCGTTTCAGACATAGCAGTAATTTTTATTGTTGTTTTTTATCTAAAATCCAGGAATATGGAAAAGTACCGGAGGCAAAAGTAACACAAATCCGGCAAGAATCAATATCAATATGTACTTCCAGATCCATCCGGCCCACTGTGAATATGGCACCTTGGCCATCCCGAGAGCGGCGATGAGGACACCCGAAGTCGGGGTCAGCATATTCGTAAATCCGTCCCCGAACTGGAATGCGAGAACCATTGTCTGGCGTGACAGGCCGATCATGTCGCAGAATGGCGCCAGGACCGGAATGGTGACGGCTGCTTTGGCCGTTGCGCTGGGTATCAGCAAGTTGATAAGTGTCTGCAGTCCGTACATCAATCCGAGGGACGATGTCTTGCCGGAATCTCCCAGACTTGTTTCCAATCCATGGAGGATACTATCAAGGATGTGCCCATCCTGAAGGATTATGATTATCCCGGAGGCGAGACCGACTATCAGGGCGGCCGAAAGGATGTCTTTGGCTCCAGAGAGGAACTCTTCAGCTATCCTGTTGGCGCTGTAGCCGGCGATCACTCCGCTGAGGATTCCCATCGCGAGAAAGAGGGCTGAGATTTCGGCAATATACCATTTGAAGGCCGTGACACCGACGATGAGGACGATGACGGTGAAAAGGAGCAGCAAGAGAATGGCAGGCTTCCGGGCCGCGATGGCGGAGACAGGCTCCGAGGCCGGGCTGGGCTCCGAGGCCGGGCTGGGGTCCGCTGGGCGGGGCTTCTTGATCCTGGAGGCATAGGCCAGGGTGAAGGCGACGCAGGCGAAGGTCAGCAGGGCCCAGCAAAATATCCTGTAGCCCATCCCCGAGAACATCGGAATCGATGACATCTGCTGTGCGACCCCTACGGTGAAGGGATTCAGGAATGCACTGGAAAAGCCGATGTTTGAAGCCACGTAAACGACCAGCAGGCCGACGATTGCATCATATCCCATAGCGATGACAAGCGGGACGACGATCCCTATGAAAGGGATGGTCTCCTCGCTCATCCCGAACACGGCTCCTCCAAGCGAGAAGAGCACGGCCAGTCCAGCGAGCACCAGCCTGTCATATTTCCCGGCAGCCTTGATGAACCGGTTGATTCCGTAAGTGACTGCACCGGTGGAATTCAAGATCCAGAATGCACCTCCGACGATAAGTATGAACACTATGATCCCTGCCTGTTTGACGAACCCGTTGTACAAGGCCGAGAACACCTGCCATGACTGAGGTGAACGAGGAAGGCCGTGGAAAGAAACCGAACCGTCGGCTGCGGTGACATATTCCCCGGCGGGAACGAAGAAAGTCGCCAGGGCGCAAAGCGCGATTATCATCGAGATAATGACGTACGTATTAGGAAAGCGCTTCATCACTCCGCGAATTTAACTATTATTAAATAAAATCGTACCTTTGTCAGGCCAAGATTTGGAAGATGTACAGGATTCTGGATAAAGTCAGCACTCCCGAGGATGTACGGAAACTGGACGTTTCCGAACTTCCCGGGCTATGCGAGGAAATCAGGGACTACATTGTCCGTTGCTGCGCCGACAATCCGGGGCACCTTGCCTCGAGCCTGGGTGCCGTCGAACTCATTGTCGGAATGCACTATGTCTTTGACACTCCGTCTGACAAGATAGTCTTCGACGTAGGCCATCAGGCCTATGCCCACAAGATCATAACCGGGCGGAAGGAAGCATTCAGGAATAATCGTAAAAGCGGGGGGATCAGCGGATTCCCCTTCAGGGACGAAAGTCCCTACGATGCCTTCGGTGCAGGACATGCCTCTACGTCCATCTCCGCCGCCCTCGGGCTGGAAAGGGCTGCCAGGATCCAGGGTCACAAGGATAAGGTGGTCGCCCTGATCGGAGACGGTTCCATGACCGGAGGCCTGGCCCTGGAAGGACTGAATAACGCAGGAGACACCGACACCGACCTGCTGGTTGTCCTGAATGACAATGAAATGGCCATTGACGGCAACCGGGGGGCAATGCATTCCTACCTTCTGAAGTTCACGACCGATCCTGCATACAACAAGATAAAGGCCCATGTCTGGGACAAGCTTGGCTCCGGAAAGTTCCGCAGCTGGATCCAGGACATTGTCCGCAAGACCAAATCCGGACTTGTCACGAAGTCTGGCGGAGACTTGTTCGAGGCGTTGGGGTTCAGGTATTTCGGGCCTATAGACGGAAATGACATCTCCCAGGTGGTGGAGACTCTCCGCAGGCTCAAGGACATCAAGGGGCCGAAGCTTCTCCACACTTATACCGTCAAGGGGAAGGGCTATGCGCCGGCGGAGGCGGATCCTACGACGTGGCACGCTCCGGGGCGGTTCAACCCGGAGACCGGAGAGAGGGGCGCCGCGGCAGGGGCCGGCCTTTCGACTAGCGCAGGTATCGGAACGGGCGCATGCGCCGTGGAGAAATACCAGGATGTGTTCGGGGCAGTGATGTGCGAACTGGCTCGGAAGGACCCGAAAGTTGTTGCGATCACGCCGGCGATGGCCACCGGAAGTGGCCTGACCGGGTTTGCAAAGGAATTCCCAGACCGGTTCTTCGACGTAGGGATAGCCGAAGAACATGCTGCCACGTTTGCGGCAGGACTCGCAGCAGGCGGCATGAAACCATATTGCTGCATCTATTCGACCTTTGCCCAGAGGGCTTACGATGAGATTATCCACGATGCAGCATTGCAGCATCTGCCGGTGGTGTTCTGCTTCGACAGGGCCGGGCTCGTCGGAGAAGACGGAGCCACCCATCACGGAGTCTTCGATATGGCTGCCATGAGGAGCATCCCGAATACGGTGATCGCCGCCCCTAAAGACGAAGCCGAACTCAGGGACATGCTCTACAAAGGATTGGAAATCAAAGACGGCCCTTATATTATAAGGTATCCCAGAGGGAAAGGCGAAGGTGTCCAATGGCGCGCCAAAGAGCCGGAACCGATAGAAACGGGAAAGAGCGAAAGGATCTTGGAAGGTTCGGATGTCGCCGTCCTTGCCATCGGTCCTTCCTGTTACAGGGCTTTGGAAGCAGCCAGGAAGCTCGAAGAAGAAACCGGTAAAAGGCCTTCCGTATACAACGTCCGATTCCTCAAGCCGTTCGACCTGAATATGATGAATGAACTCTCCTCCTTCAGGGCAGTCCTCACCGTCGAAGACGGAGCCTTGAAAGGCGGTCTCTTCAGCGAGGTCAGTGAATATGTCGCCTTGCACCGCCAGGGCTGCCTTGTCAAGGGCCTTGGAGTTCCTGACATATTCATAAGCCAAGCCACTGTGGCAGAGCAGCACCAGATGTGCGGAACCGATTGCGGCACTATCCTTTCCGTTCTCCGGGACCTGTTCAAAAATAATTGAAAAAGTTTTGGAGAATCGGATTTAATGCCTATCTTTGCAATCCCTTTGTCAAAGGGACTCTTTGAAATAACGCCGAAATAGCTCAGTTGGCCAGAGCACGTGATTTGTAATCTCGGGGTCGTGGGTTCGAATCCCTCTTTCGGCT
>CADBMD010000028.1 GCA_902795735.1 uncultured Bacteroidia bacterium | reverse complement strand
TTACGGCAGTTCCAGGAAATTACCCTTCCCTGGACAAGGACATGTTTCGTTCTATTCCCCTACCGACTGGGGTGGCAATTCAAATTACGGATTGTTGTCCAATATAGCTTTCCACTCTGATGGATCGGACCATGGCTTCAGCGGAACTTCAGTAGTAAGCTTGACCAGAGGTGAGAATTACAAGGGAGTCTGCGGCTTCATAACCAATGCTGGAGGAGAACCCATTGAAGGAGCTACCATCAACATCTATTCTGCATCCGTCAGTTCATCCTCCAACGTTATCCAGAAGATCTCGGGAAGGATCCTGGAGAATCTCAAGACCTCGGTGACTACTGATGAAAACGGTTACTATTCCATCAATCTCGGATCCCTGGATGATACCAAGGCCGACATCGAAGTCATAGCCGACGGCTACATCACCAAATACGAAGGCATTACACTGGAAGACAAACTGCAAGACAAGTCTTTCACCATGCGGAGCATAGATTCGAAGATAGATTACACATTAAGGAAATACGACCTGTCCGACGGCGGACTATACCTCCTGGGCTACGGGGAGACCTGCACTTCTTACGGTTCTATCAGGTACACGGCTGACGAACTGGCCCCATACGCAGGAAGGAAGATCCTGAAACTCGGATTTGCATATTCATTGCGTGATGAGGCTACCGTCTCAAGCGTCTATGGGATCATCGACTTTGGCGGTTCACGCCAGCTCACTTCCAAAGTGTCTGAACCGACAGCCAATGCCTGGAACGTGGTCGATGTCTCTGACAAGAACCTTTACATCCCTTCCGGCACCGACTGCTACTTCGGTTACGGACTCATCACTTGCACAGATGGCTATCCTCTGTTGTTCTCCAACAACAATCCACAGGAAGGAGGATTCAACTATTACCTCAGTTCATCGACTTCGGTTGAAAGTACCGCATTCACTTGGAACGACCTTTCCAGCAGGGGCAACCTTATGGTCTATGTCGTCCTCGACGATTCCTCTGAAGTCAATTACAACTACATCGACAATCCTGGCTACGGGAACTACAAGGTCGGTGACACCTTCGCCCTTACCCTCGTAGAAGCCGAAGGGGACCGTAAGCCAGGAAGCGAGATCCAGTGGTTCTTCGATGACGAACCGGTCTCAGGCGAAAGCATAGTCCTTAAATACGCCGGCTACCATGTGGTCGAAGCACGCTTCACTACCACGGATGGAAAAGCCAGCGTAGTGGAACTGGAAATCAACGTCAACCTGTAAAAAATGGAACAGAAATGAACATCAGATTATTCATAATTGCAGGAATGGCCGCATTGGTTGCATCAGCCTGCACCAAGGAAGCCGGAGTCATCCAGACTGCCGAGGGTCCGAAGACCGTATTCTATGCCGACCTTGGGGAGGCAGAAACCCAGACAAGGACCTACATAGACGAGAACCTTAAGATCCACTGGAACCGAGGAGACCTGGTTTCCATTTTCCAGACCACCAGCAACGACAGGTTCCGTTTCAAAGGAGATGATGGTGCCAGGTCCGGTGAGTTTGAGGAGAACTGCGACGCCGTCGCTTCCGGAGATGAGATCGGAAGCATCTACGCCGTGTACCCATATTCAGAAGAGACCAGCCTCGGTGAAGGAGAAATCCTTTCAGTCAACCTGCCCGGGGCCCAGGCTTATGCTGAAAAATCTTTCGGCCCCGGGGCCAACACCATGGTCTGCAAGACCGACAGCGACAAGCTGCTGTTCAAGAACGTAGGCGGCTACCTCGTCATAAAGATGTACGGAGATGCCGTGGACGTGAAAAGCGTCTCCCTTTCAGGTAACAACGGTGAGATTGTCGCCGGGCAGGCTTCGATCAACTTCAGCGAAGATGGGATTCCTTCCGCACAATTCAACGGAGAGAGCGGAACAACCATCGGCATAAACTGCGAGACGGCTGTTTCCTTAGGCACCTCGGCGACTGACTACACCGAATTCTGGTTCGTAGTCCCCCCGGTTACTTTCTCCACTGGATTCACTCTTAAGGTAACAGGGGTTAATGGAGCTACCTGTGAGAAATCCACAAGCAAGCCATTCACTATCACCAGGAATGAAATCACCAGCATGAAGCCGTTCAAGGTGGAACTGAGCGGGGGCAACCAGATCGGTCCCGGCGAGGAAGAAGACGGCGGAGATTATTGATAATAATTTTACATGGATATGAAAAAAGATTCACTCAAGCAGGACTCTTACATTTCTCCCATGGCAGAGATAATAGTCCTTAAAACCGAAGGAAGGATTCTCCAAGAATCAAACCTCGAAGACCCTACTAATCCAGGCGGGGATAACGATTGGTAAAAAAATCAAACTTCACAGACACCATGAGAAAGATCCTATGCCTGGCCTGCTCTATCCTGGTGGCCGGCTGTTCCGCATTGGACTCCCCTAAGATGGAGGACAATGGGCCAGCCAAGGTTTATGCGACTGTCGACAACCCGGACAAGGATGCCGGCACAAGGATCTACCTTGGAGATGACCTCCGTCTCTACTGGAATGCCGATGACAGGATTTCCTACTTCGACAAGGAAATATTCAATTACCACTACAGGTTCGACGGTGCCAGCGGCGACAGGTCTGGCACGTTCAGCAAGGTCAAATCAGTCTTCCACTCCTCTGTGGAAATCAGCCATGTGTACGGAGTCTATCCCTATGACGAAAGGAATGCTGTCGACGAAGATGATGAGACCCTGACAGTCTGGTTCCCATCCGTTCAGGCTTATGCCGAAGGGTCCATCGGCCAGGGGGCGAATGTCATGGCGGCCGTGTCCGAAGATAACAATCTGAAGTTCAAGAACCTGGGAGGCTATCTTTGCATAAAGCTGTACGGAGATGACGTCTCCGTGAAATCCGTCTCCATCACCGGAAACTCAGGAGAACAACTTTCCGGAGAGGCTAATGTCAAGACGGAAATCGGAGGGATCCCCCAGACAAGCATAGTCAGCTCAGGAACAGGCAAAGCCGTCAAGGTTGAATGCAGTTCGCCTGTGGCTATCGGAAAGTCGCCTGATGATTACACTTCTTTCTGGTTCGTCATTCCTCCCGTATCATTCAGCAACGGATTCACCATGAAGGTGGAAAAAAATGACGGTGGAACTTTCGAGAAGTCCACCGCCAAGAGTTTAACCATAAAACGGAACGTCATCACCAGCATGACTCCCGTCAAAGTGGATTGAGTTTATTTCTTTTCCTCCATAGCGAAAGTAACAGAAACATCGTAAACCGTTGATTCCTTCTTGAAACTGCCTGAAACGGAAAGAAGGCAGTTCTCTCCCTCGAAATCAACCGTCCCGGTTCCATTGGTGAATTCATAGCCCATGGAAGAGTTGTCCGGCCAGGAATATTTAAGGACCTTCTTGTCGACCTGGGCCATATCGATATTCGCTATATCAATCTGCCCGGTGCTGTAATCGATGATTGCCGTACCCATTGGCGTGACAGTGATCGTGTTCACGATGATTCCGGAAACATCCGACTTAATCTCAATACCCTGGTTCCTGATGAAATCAGCTATTTCACCTATATTGCAACCGTCGAAAAGTGCATTTGCCTTTATTCCCTTTGTTATGCTCAAACGAGTCTTCACTATCTTCCATGTACGGCAAAGCTTCTTTGCGGCAGAGGACGTAACGGTACTCTTGTCTGGTTTAGCCTTACCTGTGTAAGTCTCACCTCCGTTTTTCTTCAATGTGATGTCAACTGGGGTTCCGGAATGCCCGTAGGTCAGGACACCATCATCCCCAAGCTTGTAGTTGCCATTGGAATCAACGGTGTAATCCCCGGTCGAGAAGACCATGTCACCGGTCTCGTCGATCTCGCATATGACATATTTACCAGATTCGGTAAGCTCGACATACTTCAGCTTTGAATCTTTACCTTCCACGACAAGCCTGACAGTTTCCGCCGTAGGTTTAGGCGGATCCGGCGTAGGGGTCGGTGTAGGGGTCGGCGTAGGGGTCGGCGTAGGCGTGGGAGTGACGCTTCCACCTCCTTCCGGCTTAGGATCAGTCTTGGTACAAGCTGGAGCCAATGAAAGGACAGCGACCAGGATCATCAAGTACCAACGCTTTTTCATATCGTTCAGTCAGTTTAAATCAAATCAGAAAAGCCTCACGAATACGTGCAGGTTCAGCATGGGATAAGCCACGATCTTCTCAGCAAGTTCGATCAAGCCTTCGTCACGTCCGTTCATCGAAGCTGACGTCACCCTGACATCCTTGATGTCGCCGATAAGCGGCTCGCCGGGTGCAAAGAGTCCTGGCTTGCCCCAGTAGATAGCGCCCAAGTCGAACGTAACTCCTACCCTGTGTTTGTTGGAAACAGCACGGCCGAATCCCAATCCGACATATGGTCTGGGAGCATTGACCCCGATGTAGCCGTCTATCTTGTTGTTGGTAGCCCTGACAGTGTAGCCATCGACATCAAGTCCCACGGTGTTGTAATCATTCGGAAGGTCGCTCTTGGGATTGGTTACTTTCACGGCATCCTTCGGGCCATACATCATTCCCACCGTAAAATGGAAACCTCCTGTAGATGAGGGGAACAAATCCACCAGCAAGGATGCATCCTGGAAATGAAGGGTCGCCTTAGCGTCCACAGGAATGTTCGCTCCTTTGCCGGAACCCTCGGCACCGGGATGCTCGGGAACATCGATAGTCCGTGAATATGACAAACCGGGCATCATGGAATAGCCGGCACGTAGCTGCACATAAGGACCCACAGGGGCTGCGGCCTCAAGACCGAGGCCGGCTGTTCCAACCTTCAGACCCAACGCCATGCTATTGAAATAACCATAATCCTGAGCGGAAAGGCTGCCCCCAAGGAGGGCAATGACAGCGATAGCCAGTAACTTTTTCATATTAAAGGATTAGAGACAAGTTTATTCGGACAAATATAACTATTTTCACGAAAATATAATATATTCGCTCCAAAAGATAATCCCGGACTCAGAATCCTCCCTGGAACATTGAGATTGCGCCCATCGATGCCAATATAGTCAAGGCAATCAGCCAGATCACAAAGATGCACAGCCCCGGATGCCATTTTGGCGCCTTCAGGTCGAACAGCAGCATTACCCCGCTGTAAATCAACCAGATAAAAGGAAGAACCAATGAAACGACCAACGCTACCATGAATGGCGGATAAGAAACCATCTCATAGAGGCCAGGTGCTTCCATCGCCAATTCCTCCAGCGACCTGTTAAGGAAATAGGTCTTGGACAGGAAACCATGTTTGGCGCTGACGAACCCCATGGAAGATATGCCGGCGACACCTACTACAAGCATCAACACTCCAATGCATAAAGCAAATATCCTCAAGATACTTTTCCATGAATCCGACTTGGCCACAGTGTCGGCCACCGATCCGGCCACCGCACCCATTTCCTCGATCGAATTCTTGACACGCTCGCTGATTCCATCGACAGTGCCGCTCTC
>CADBMD010000027.1 GCA_902795735.1 uncultured Bacteroidia bacterium | reverse complement strand
GAAGGCGAAAATCTTGTGGACCGGGTAGGTCAGGGTGTCGTAACCGCCGACCTCAGGATCCATTCCGGAGTACTTGGTGAGGGTGAAAATGTTCTCACCTGAGAAGTAGATGTTGCAAGATGAGTTCCTCTCTGCGAAGTGAGGAATTCTCTGCATGAGCTTCGTGATGTCGTAACCGATGGTCAGGTTCTTGAGACGGAGATAGCTTCCATCCTCGAGATACCATGTGGAAGGAGTCTGCAGGTTACCGTTCGGGTCGTTCCTGGAAAGGATCGGAATCACGGCGTCGCGGTTCTCAGGACTCCATGCATTGAGGATTCCTTTGGCGCGGCTGAAGTTACCTTCGACATCGGCATAGATGAGCTGCTTGGCCATGTAGGCAATCTTGTTGCCTGCAACGCCCTGAAGCATCATGTCCACGTTGAAATTCTTCCAGGTGAAACCACCGGAAAGAGCGAAGGTGTGGTGAGGGGTAGGATCGCCGCAATAGACGCGGTCGTCGGTGTTGATCCTGCCGTCACCGTTGACATCGGTGAACTTGAGGTCGCCGGGGCGTGCACCAGGCTGGATCAAAGCGCCATCCTTCTGGTGGTCATAGACATCCTCCCAGCTCTGGAAGATACCCTCGTAGGGAATCATGTAGAAGGAGTTGAGGGGCTGGCCGTTCTCGCTACGGTAGATAGCGGTCTGCTCAAGGCCGTAGGAGCCTCCGCCGACCCAAGGAGCAGCATTTCCGCTGGCATCCACGACACCGGTGTCGATGACACGGTTGCGGTTGAAGGCATAGTTGCCGGTCACGTAGTAGCTGAAGTCCTTGCCGATCTTGTCCTTCCAAGTGGCCACGAATTCGATACCGCGGTTGTTGATCTCACCAAGGTTGACCAACATAGGGTTGATACCGATGCTGGTAGGCCAGTTGGTGCTCTGCTCCTGGATAAGGTTGAAGGTCTTCTTGTTATAGACGTCGAGGGACATCGAAAGGCGCTCCCTGAAGAGATCGATGTCGAGACCGAGGTCTGTCTGCTCGGAGGTCTCCCAAGTAAGAGTGGAGTTGAACGCGTTGTTCAGTGCATAGGTGACACCTCTCATGTTTCCTCCGTTCTCACCGCCGGTACGACCTGCCATCCTGTTGTCGGTGTTGTCACCCATCTGGCTCAGGACCGGAGACTTGTAGTGCCATCCGATTGAACCGAGGTTACCGACGCGGCCCCAGGATGCCCTTATCTTCAAGAGATTGATGTTGTCGTTCTTCGGGAAGAAAGGCTCGCTGGAAATCTTCCAAGCACCGGTAACGGCCGGGAAATCGCCATGGTTATGCTCGTTGGGAAGACGGCCGGCGACATCACGACGATAGGAAGCCGTCAAGAAGTAACGGTCATCGAAGCTATAGGAAAGACGGCCGACATAAGCTATGTTGGCGTCGTTGTTATAGTAGTCTGAAGGAACACCATAAGCAGAGGTATTCGCAAAGTAAGTCATCGTACGGTCTTCAACGTCGAAGCTGGAAGCTGACATGCTGAAGCCCCTGTTCCAGTCACGGTTGACCGTGAAGGCACCGAGAGCGCCGACGGTGTGCTTGCCGAAAGTGCGGTCATAGGTGAGGGTAGCCTCGTTGCGCCAGCCATCGCTGCGGTTTGCACCTTCATTGAGAGAGTTGGTGAGGCTAGGTTTACCGATCTCAGGACGCTTGGGAGAGAAACTCTTGCTCAAACCCATTCCGATGTTGTAGGAGAACTGGTCGATGAACTTGAGGCCCTTCACGATGTTGGCGATCTCAAGTCCGGTGGTTGACCAGAAGCTGATGCTGTGACCATAGGTCCGGTCAGCAAGAAGGAGACGCAGAGGGTTCACTGCATCACCGTGGATACCGGCGTAATTACCATTGTACTGGGCGATGTATTCGGGATCCTCGGTAGTGGTTCCACCAAATGATCCGGCATAAGGGCCTGCGGAAGCATAAGCCTCTGCGGACGGCGGCATGTAGAGTGCGGAAAGGATGGTTCCGGTGTGGCTTGAACCAGTGTCGGTACCACGGCTCTTTCCATCGGAGAAATGGATGTTCTCAGTGAGCTTGACCCTTGTTCATCTGGTACTGACCGTTGTAACGGACACCCAGGCTCCTGGCGTAGGTTCCTACGAGGACTCCGGGGTTGTCGTTGAACGTGAAGGTCAGACGGCTCTTGAGATGATCCGTACCATAGTTCAATGTAGCAGTGTGGCGCTGATAGAGAGCGTCTCTGAAGATTTCGTCCATCCAGTCGGTGCGGGTAGTTGCGATCCAAGGGTTGACCTGGGGATCCCAACCGGTTTCAAGGGAGAGACCTGCGTTTGCATTTGAAATGGTCCTCATCTGGATTTCTTCCTCGGCAGTGAGGCACTCAGGCAGGTTGCTGGCGTGACGGATACCGGTCACGAGGTCATACTCGACATGGATGCCCTGGCTGGCCTTCTTGGTAGTGACGATGATGACACCGCCTGCTCCGGAAGTAGCACCGTAGATAGCGGCAGATGCAGCATCCTTCAGGACAACGATGCTTTCGATGTCATTCATGGAAGTGATAGGACCTCCTGGAACACCATCGACAACCCAAAGGACGGAGTCACCGTTACGGGAACCTTGACCACGGATAAGGATTCCGGGGCCGCTGGTAGGCGAACCGTTCGAATAGGAAACCACGACGCCAGGGACCTGGCCCTGGAGCATGCCGGTGGTCGAAGTGACAGGACGTCCAGCGAGTTTCTCAGGATTGCTGACGATACCCACGGAAGCGGACAAATCCTTCTTCTTGGTCTGTGCACCATAACCAAGGGCGACGGCCTCCTGGAGCATCTCCACATCCTCAGAAAGGACGATGTCGATGTGAGAACGGCCATTCACGTTGACGTTCTGGGTCTGGTAACCTAGGCAGGAAACTTCCAGTACGGCATTCGAAGGAACGGTAATGGCATAGTTACCATTAAGGTCCGTAACAGCGTTAGCCCCGCCACTGAGGACGACTGCTCCGGCAATGGGACCAGCCGCATCACTGACGGTTCCTCTGACTGTCACGTTTTGGGCGAATGCACCAATGGATGACACCATGCAGATGAGCACGGTAATCAAACTCAACAGTTTTTTGGAATGCATGTTCTGATAATTAAAATTGATTAAAAAAATAAAGAGTCTTATTTAAAATCTATTAAAACGCATTAAGTCATACAAAAGTAACCATTCATCTCATCCAAATTATCCTAAATTGCGTATTAATCACCGCAAATCGCGCAAGATGAATAATTATTTCAATATTCTTTTACGACATTGAGCAACCTGTCAGGATAGTTTGATATGATGGCATCCACGCCGACACTTATCAGGCGGCGCATCTCATCCGGATCATCAACAGTCCAAGTGTTGACTTTCATGCCCTTGGCATGGGCTTTTGCAACAAGCTCGGCATCCACGTTCTCGTGAGGAGCGCTCAGCCATTCTGGAACGAAATCAAGAAGGCCCATGTACTGATCGAAATCAGTTTCCCAGCCCTCGACCAGGAAAGCAAGGATATGCCCCGGGTACTTTTCATGGATGTAGTTCAGCACACGTTCATCGAAACATTGGATCATGAGCCTGTCACCAAGGTTCAGGGAATCGAGCATCGCAACGCACAAGTCAGCAAATTCATGGTATTCAGGCCAGTCAACTCCCTCCACTCCTCCATCATAGTCAGGGTCGCTCTTTATCTCGATGTCATAGTGCATCGGATAATGTCCTGTCTCTTTAGTGTAGGCTTCGACAGCAGAAATAACCTCCGAGGCAATTGGTTTCACCACTTTCATGCAGTGTTTCTCCGGCCAGCCGGGATTATACCTGACACCAACATCCCACTTGACAATCTCACTGTAGGGCATATGATAAAGGTAAACCTTGGGATCACTGTCAATTACAGGCTTTCCGTCAGGACGGGTGGAATAGCGCGGATGGAAATACTTATCATGTGAAAGGATGACTTTCTTGTCCTTCGTAATGCAAAGGTCCATCTCAAGGGTATTCACGCCAAGCTTGACAGAGTTCAGCATCGCAGGGAGGGTTTCCTCAGGATAGAGCCCCATGCCTCCACGATGCGCCTCGACATCGACGACGTACTTGGGAGCCGCTACGACAGGCTCAGGGACCGAAGCACCGGCAAAAGCACCGGAAGCGTAGCGCAGCGTCGCCTTCACGGGATAATGGTCGGACACGAACGGGGCGCCGGGATAAGCCTTGCGGATCACCTCGAACTTGTCACAGCCATCGAATCCTGAATAGAACACATAGTCTATCGGTTTCTCGTGCTCGATCCTACCCCAGTCATGCCACGTGACATCGTTGTCGGTCTCAGGAGCAGTCTGACGCGCATCGGCCATCAGGGTACGCAGCTCATTCAGGCATGGATCGTCAGGGTAGACGTTCATGTCCCCTGTCAGGATCATCGGGAAACCGTCCGGATTCATGGCACCGATACGTTCCACCAGCAGAAGGAGTCCCTTACGGCGGGCTTCTTTCCCGACATGGTCCAGATGGGTGTTGACGAAGTAGAACTCGCGCCCGGCAAGCTTGTCTTTAAGAAGCGTCCAGGTGGCAGTACGACGGCAGGCCGCATCCCAGCCAAGGGAAGGCTGGAATGGAGTCTCTGAGAGCCAGTACGTCCCCCATTCCACCAACTCGATCCGGTCAGTGTCATAAAACACAGACATATGCTCGCCGTCATGGACACCGTCTTCACGGCCGACCCCGACATATTCATAGCCGGGGCAGTGTTCTTTGAAATAGTCCAGCTGGAAATCCAACGCTTCCTGGACTCCGAAAACTGCAGGCCTCTGGTCCAGGATCATGGCGCAAGCCGCATCGCGGCGGTTCTCCCAGACATTGTCACCGTCATCAGCCGTGCCATAGCGCACGTTGAACGACATGACAGGAAGGGTCTCCAGCTTCCCGCCGCCATTCTTGCAAGAAAAAACAAGCAATGGCAGGATAGCTAAAAGGAATATTCTTTTCATATCAAATCGTAAGTTATTGCCTGTCAATTCAAGGGACCGCACAGAAGGGCAGCTCCGAGTATTCCTGGATATTCAAGGTCTGTTGCGTAGAGCTGAAGGTTCCGTACGCTGTTAGGATAAGGGAAATCCTCTATCACCTTCCACATATGGTCGCTGAAAAGAGGGAATGCCTTGGCTATGCTGCCGCCGAAGACGATCACGGCCGGATCATAGGCAAACATGATCATCTGGACCAGACGTCCGATGTGGCCTCCGAATTCCTCCATGATTTCCAGCGCCCAGGCTTCCCCGTTGGCAGCTGCGAGGGCGGCTTCCTTTCCGGTCGTACCCTTGCCGATGAAGAAACGGCTGCTGCAATAGTACTCGTAGTCCTTGTCAAGGTAAGGGATGCTGCCGATCTCGCCTGCACCCGCATTCCTTCCGTGGTAAAGACGGCTGTCAACGACAAGGGAACCGCCGACACCTGTACCCAGGGTCACGCAGAACGCATCGCTGTGGCTGCCGCCTTTGGCAAAAGTGGTCACACCCAAGGCGAAACAGTTGCAATCATTGTCAACTGCGACCGGGACACCATACTTTGCTTCCAGCAACTCCTTCAGATGGACTTCCTTCCAGGAAGGTATGCCAACCACGTTGTAAACTATGCCCTTGTCGGTATCCACCACGGAAGGGACACCGATTGCAATTCCGTCCACTTCGGAAGTTATAAGGTTGTCGATCAGCCGGTAAAGCTGTGACAGGACCTCCCCTTCACTTCCATCCGAGCGGCAAGGCTCTGCAAGGACTCTTCCTAATTCTCCTCCTTTAAGGACCGTCGCGGCCCTCACGTTGGTACCGCCCAAATCAATAGCTATCTTCATAATAAATCAACTTTTCCGCTCTTCTCTACATGGACGGTCGCACTCTGGCCGTCTCCCCATGTAACGGTGAGATCGAAGGGGACATTGGTCGTCACCGTAATGACCGGTTTGTCTGACAATGATTTCCTGGAAGCGGTCTTAAGGGTCACAACACCTTCCGGACCGAAAGGATAGCGTTCGATACCATGGGCTTCCGCCTGGTGGACATCCCAATCGATCCTGCCTTCGCTGAAATCGGACTTTATCCCAAGGATGTATTCAATGAACACGGCGATTGGTGGAAGGCCGGTCCAGCCGACGAAATCCTTCCTTGCCATGAAGCCGGGAGCTGTCTCCTCAGGAGCATAATACTCCCAGAAAGTGCCGGTATCCTTCCAGACTTCGAACACATTACCATAGTGGTTGCGGGCGATCTCCATCGCTTCCTTGCGGTAGCCACGCTCCCACAGTCCGCTGATGACCATGTAGTTGGCGCCAGGCCATATTCCCCCCTGCCAGTAACGGCCCTTGGGATTGTACTTGGGATGGTCTGCGGAGAGGGAAGGCACCCTGTGGGTCCTGTTGAACTCAGCATCTGACGAAAGATGGGCGACAAGGCGGTCCAGCCTGTCCTTGTCAAGGACATCGGTCTTGAGAGCCCAGAATGCCGAAATGCCCTTCGTGGCATTGCGGCTTCCGTCGCCATAGACGTCATAGAGGAATCCCGTCTCTTCGTCCCACATGTTGTCGTTGATCCAAGCCTTGAGGAACTTCATTTCATCTTCCATTTCCTCGATCTCCTGCCAGCGTTCGATGTAGAAACCTATCTGCATCAGGCAGTCGTTCACTAGATACTGCTGGAGGTTGGTGTCCAGCCAGGTCATGTGGCCGTTCGAGAAAATCTGGTTGTAGCCTTCCGGGACCCTCGGCATATTGTCCATGCCGGTTCCCCAGCCGCTGGACCAGTAAGTTCCGTCCTTCCAGGTGCGGTTAAGCTTCCACCACTGGGCATAAGCCACCAGGGCCGGAAAGACCCTGTGCAGGCGGTCGATGTCACCGAACTGTTTGTAATACAGCAATTCCGCCCATGGAAGCAGGTTGGGGCCAGTCGACGTAGGATCATAACGCTCGAAGCAGTCCGAACCATCTGCACGGATCTCACGGCAGATGAAGCCATCCTGGTGCTGCTTGGCGTAGAAATTGTCGAGGGTGCGCTGGAACGGGAAGAAACGGTAGCCATAGCGTGCGAACATCATCATGAAGGAATCATCCCACATGAATATGTTTCCGTTGTAGGCGACATCAAGATAGGGAGATACGAAGCCGGAGCCATCCTCCGGCTGGCGGATGTTGCCGACGGCAATCTCCCAGGCATGCCAGTACATCTCGACCTCTTTCTCGTGGCCATCCCAGAGTGGCGACGGCAGGATCTTCTTTGCCTCATTGAACGGTTTCGGAGCCAAAGTCTCACGCTTCATTGTCCGGAACGGATTCTCGGACACGAAGATATTCTTAACGTATGTGTTCTTGTAGGGAAGGTCATAAGGGCCGGACTTCAAGTCCTGCGCCGACAATGAAGTGAAGCAGGAAATGAGAAGTGCAGCCAGGAATAAGCGTTTCATTTCTTTACGAGCTTTTTGATTGTCCGTGCGATTTCCGTGTTGAGATAAGTCCCCCTGAAATGCTGCGATCCCGGACCGTAGGCAAATACAGGAAGGGCAGAAGGAGTGTGGTCGTCGGAATTGAAGACAGCCAGGACGTGGCCGGTGGACAGGTCTCCGTCAAGGACGGTAAGCCCGCCGGTTTCATGGTCTGCGGTGACGATGACCAGGGTTTCACCATTGGAATCAGCGAATTTCATGGCCTCAGCAACGGCAAGGTCGAAGCCCAGCGTCTCTATGATGGAAGCCGGAAGGCAGTCGGAGTGACCTGCATAGTCAATCTTTGCACCTTCGACCATCAGGAAAAAGCCTTTCTTGGACATGGACTGCATCTTGGCGATGGATTCCTTAGTGATTTCGGCAAGGAAGCCAAGGGTCTCTTCTGTGGCGTATGCCCCCATCCTGTCGTCTGCGCAGATCACCTTGCCTTGAATCTCATTGATTCCAAGGGCATCATGAGTGTATGAAAAACCATTGGCCTTGATTCCCGAAAGAAGGTCGAAACGATCCTCGCGAGGTCTTTCGAAATAGTCGGAACCGCTTCCGGCAAGAAGGTCGATTACCTTGGTGCTGGCCAGGTAGCGGGTGACTTTTTCAATGCTGTCACGCTCGGCGGTATGGGAATAGAAGACAGCCGGAGTTGCATCCGCAAGGTCTCCGAGGGTCACGATTCCCACGGACTTGCCTTGCGCATGGAAGTAGTCGCTCAAGGCAGGATACTCTACGGAACCATCTTCGTTTGAAGCGATGTGCCTGGTCCATGAGATCTCACCTGTGGCAAGGGCGCTGCCGCCAGAAGCGGAATCACCGATGAAATCATCGTTCGGGTTATAGAACTGTATGCCCATATTCTTCATCCTGAGCATGGAAAGGTCCCTTCCGTTGGCATAGGCTCCGGTGATGATCTGTCCGAGTCCCATGCCGTCACCGATAAGGAAGATGACATTCTTTATCTTCTTGTCTTTCCCGTCATTCCGGAATGTGGGCGAATAGACTTCGATTCCTTTGCTAAGCTGCATCTTTTCATTCTGGAATCCCTGGAAATCACGCGTAGCCTTGTCAAGTCTCTTTGTGCCTGTGACCCCGGCTTTCACGTTGCGCTTCCCCATCCTGAAATTCTTGTTGGTCCAGTCGTCGAAGAAAAGGGCACACTGGGCAGGATGGTCAGTATTGAAGAAATCGACTCCCAGCCTGTGCAGGGTAAAGTAAGCGGTAGTGCCTTCGGGAGCATCCCAGAAACGGATCGGCTTGCCGGCGGCATGGGCGGCCTCGATGGCACCCATGACAGCATCCAGCTCGGGATTGATCATCCTGCCCTTTCCGTTCCAATTCCGGGCGAATTTACGGAAGTCAGTACTGATCAATGCTATCCTCTTCAGCTGCTCGGGAGTGTACTGGATCTTCCCATCCTTGAAATCTCCGTCGAACCAAAGCCAGGAAGGCCATTTGCCGAAGTCTTCCGGTGAAGGAACGGCTCCGGTTATCACGATCATGACACCTTTCTCTGTCGTGAAAACATCCGGATATTCCTCAGCCAGTGCAACTACTCCGGGGAGGGATTCCGCAGTCTTCAGGTCGACCATGAGCTGGAGACGGTCTTCGCTGTCTTCCCACATCCTGCCGCCATTGGACCTGAATATCCTGGCGATAGGCTCCATGTACATCTCCCTGAGGCTCTTGTCCGCGGAGACATCTTCCCGGTTGTGAGCCACAAGGATCTGTCCATCCTGAAGGAAGACATCTGCCTCAATGGATGTACAATGCTGGGAATAAGCCTCGTAGAAAGGCACCGTACGATTGTAGTCGTTGTGTGAATGGAATGCTATAGGGCGCTGGGCGGAAACGGTAACCGCCAGCACCATGGAGAACAAGATCAATAAAAACCTACGCATATCTCTACTTTATGTTTATTTGCAAAATACGGCTTTTCTCGGAATCCTGGCAAAACGAGGCTCTCCTTGAGGCCTCCAAGCCCATGTAAGCTCCTGGCCTTCATAGTCTTCAAGGTAAGTCAGGCGGAAAGGATGCAGCCCCTTCATGAGAGGGATCCTGCCGGTCGCAGTGTAGGCGGCATGGGAGCCGTCGTTGTCCACGACCTGCCTGCCGTCGATCTCAAGGAGTGCTCCATCATCGCTGCTGAGGGCGAAATCCCAGATCCCGTCGGAGGGAACGTCAAGGTAGCCTGTGAATATGTAGCCGAAATGGTCTTCGTCCGGAGCTCCTTCGATGGAAGGCTCTTCCATGATCCCCCCTGACAAAGCCCGGCTTGCCCTCACATCGGCAGTACAAGTGAACAATCCGGTATGGTAAGTGTAGCGGCAGCCTGGTTTCAATCCCGAGACCTTCGCAGCAGGTATCCTTATGGCAGGGAAAGCATGGATCTTCATGATCGCGCTCGGAGTCATCCCTTCCTTGAAAGCCCTGGCGGCTATCACAAGGTCGTCGCTTATCCCGAAAGGTCCTTCGAACAGCGGGGAATCTTCGTCCGGTTCGCTGCCGTCAAGGGTATAGCGGATGGAAGCACCCTCGGTACGGCATCCCAGTGCAACCTCAAGTTCTCCCTCATAATAGCTGGGATCTGAGGGCAGGTAAGGCATTGAAACTTCATTCCCGTCGGTCATTGAATACAACCCCTTCTCCTTGAACACATCCCTCTCAGCGACAGGCGCCGGTGAAAGGATGAACCTAAGCTCTCCACCCTGCATCAGGTCCTCATATCTGATGAAATCTTCCTGAATGGGATTGCCATTGAATATCACGGATTTGATGTAAGGATGCTCAGGATGGTCGGCGAGTATGGCGAGCTGCTTCCCGGAAGACAGCCGGACAACTGCCTTCTTGAAAAGTGGAGCCGCAAAGACATACTCCCCGGTACCGGGACAGACCGGATAGATTCCGAGCGATGCCAGCACGTACCATGCGCTCATCTGGCCACAGTCCTCGTTGCCGCTTATCCCCTCAGGGGAAGGAGAATACATTTCTTCGAGCATCTTCCTGACAAGGAACTGCGATTTGGAAGGCTGGCCCAGGAAGTTGAACAGCCACGTCATGTTGTGGCTGGGCTCGTTGCCATGGGCATACTGCCCGACCAGGCCGGTCATATCGCTTATCTTGGTTCCGGCATCCCTTTCGTCGTAGGTGAACAGCGAGTCAAGGGCCGCACTCATTGCCTCAGTTCCGCCCATCAAGGCCGTAAGGCCCTGGAAATCATGCGGTGCGAAGAAACGGTACTGCCACGGGATTCCCTCAACATAATCACGCGAACTTCCGATGGGATTGAAAGGAGACATCCAGTTCCCGTTGGAATTCCTCCCCCTCATGAAGCCAGTGGAGGCATCGAAGACAGAAACGTAACGGCGGGCCCTGGAATAATATTCAGAAGCAATGTCGTCCCGTCCAAGGTCCTCTGCCATCCTGGCAATGCACCAGTCGTCATATGCGAATTCAAGGGTCTTTGAAACCGCTCCTCCCTGGACATTCGCAGGGACGTAGCCATATTCATTGTAAGAAGGGGAACTTTCATCGGTGTTCGAAGCTTCGACCATAGCTTCAAGGGCTTTTCCTCCATCGAAGGAACGGATTCCACGGAGCCATGCATCAGCGATCACGGGAATCGCATGGTAGCCGATCATACAGTCTGTCTCAGAGCTTGCAAGAGGCCACTTGGGCAGCCTGCCCCCTTTCTGCTGCATGTCCATCAAGCTGTTCACCATGTCGGAGACCAAAGTCGTGTCCAGCAAGGTCTGAAGAGGATTCCAGCTCCTGAAAGTGTCCCAGAGAGAAAGGGTCGAATAGAAAGACCTGCCTGCGGGTACTTTCGAAATCTCCTGACGGAAATCACGGTAAAGTCCGGAGACATCGTCCATCCTGTTCGGAACGACCATGGTGTGGTAAAGGGCTGAATAGAAATCGGCCATAGCATCCTTGCTTCCACCCTGGACCTTGATTGCATCGAGGGCGTCAGCCCAAGTCTTCGCCGCCTCGGAACGTACCGTCTCGAAATCTTTCGATCCAACTTCGGCTTCAAGGTTCCGTGAAGCACCCTGGACATCGACTTGGGAAAGGCCTACGGAAACCGTAAGCTCATTCATGCCAGCCGGGAAGGACAAGAGGATGCGGTCCCCTTCAAGGCGGTCTGCAGAAATGAAAGGAACAGAAAAAACGGCTTTGAAGAAAATGTACCTGTCAGGAGCCCAGCCGTGGACACGGCGTCCTCCGGAAAGGATGGAATCACCTTCTGTTTCCATGAATATCTCTTCAGGGCTGACCTCTCCGATGTTGTAGGTAGCATCTACAAGGACCTTGCGGGGGCCTTCCTTGCTGAACGAATACCGGTGGACTCCGGTCCTGGTCGTGGCCGTCAGTTCCACCGCCAGGCCAGCGTCAGGGAAATCCACCCGGTAGTAACCGGGAGAAGCAGTTTCATTATCATGAGAGAACAGAAGATTCTCAGGAACCGCGTTGCCGATAAAAGGCAGGAAAAGGAAATCCCCAAGGTCCGCGCAGCCTGTACCGCTGAGGTGAGTGTGGGAAAAACCGAGGATGGAAGGATCACTGTAATGATAGCCGGAGCTTCCATCCCATGTCTTGTTCCTGGTGTCGGGACTAAGCTGGACCATTCCGTGAGGAACAGTGGCACCAGGATAGGTATGACCATGGAAACCGGTACCGACGAAAGGATCCGCCATCTCAAGCGGGTCCGGTGCTCCGGTACATGAAGCCATCGCGAAAACAGCAGCAATGGCAATCAAAAAGTTAAAACGGTAAGACAAGTCTTTTGTGTTATTAATCCAATTACGGCAAAAATAACCATCAGACTTGCCAAACCATAAAATATTGCGCTGACTTACACCCTATTTTGCGCAAAGAAGCACCAAAAGACCATAAATCGCGCCAAAATGAGACTATTTGCCGGGAACGAAAAGGTTGCTTTCCGGGATAGGTCCTGAATATCCGCCGGGAGTCGTCACCTGCATGACCAGCTCCTGCCCGCTATAGTCTTCAAAATAGTGAAGTTTCAGCCTGTGCATTCCCTTTTCAAGATTAAGGGCGGCGAAACCGCTCGTGGTAAAATGCGATCCGTCCAGGTTCAAGACTTCCTCGCCGTCTACGAACAGAACGGCTCCATCATCAGAACTGATACGCACGAAATGCAAACCGCTCTCTTCAACCTTGACCCAGGAATCGAACACATAGCCGAAATGATCGGCGTCTTTGTCCTGGTCGATAGTGAATGCAGGCAGTACACCTTTCCCAGTCACCCTGCCCTTCCCGGAGAACATGTCTGAGGTCATCTTGAAGAAGCCTTCGTAACGGGTGAACGCCACTCCGTTGCCGGAGGTGGAAGCCTTTTGGGCAGGCATCAGGTGGGCATCATCCATGGCGCTGGTGAGCTTGTCATAATAGTCGATGTAGTCCTGGGCGCGCTTGGCGGAACCAGATTCGGACATCCTGTCGATCCCTTCCCTCTGGACGACACGCTTGAACAGATCGGCGGCTCCTTCCTGGATTCCCTTGACCGGATCCTTCTCCATAAGAAGGAAGCAAAGGGGCATTTCGGCAGCCTCAACCCTTGCCAGAAGGTCTTCATCGGAAGCGACCGCCTCCTTAGCGGCTGCGAATATCTTCCTCCCCTCCTGGACGAATTCATCGGTGTACATAGGGTCGGATGAAGAGATGTAGCAGTCCGAATGGATTCCGGGCCTCCTGAGGATCCTTTCTTCCAGGTCGAGATATTCACGGATGAAAGGACCGGCAGGGCCATAGTAGCCATCCGTGAAATCCTGGATAAGTGACTGGACATCAGCTTCAGGATTCCAAAGGAGCTTGGAAAGGATCCATGTCCTCATTTCACGCATCTCGCATGAAAGGGTGTGATAGTCCCCCTCTTCAAGGATTCCGATGGCATGATAGTCCCTGAAATCCTTTATGTGAGACTGGAGGGTGTTCCAGTTCGCGACAGGAAGGTTGTATTGGGAGAAATTGGTCACATAGTCCCAGATGTAGAGATGAGGAGCGATCGCAGACCAGTCCTGAAGGTCTTTCAGGAATGTCTTGTTATCCTCGCACTCATCATAGTCATGCCACATGCAGCACTCTATGCTGCAAAGGCGGATGACGACATTGTCCCTCGGTACGATGTTCTTCGGGGCATGACGGGTGTACTGGTAAGCGAAAGTGCCCACGAACTTGTCGGGGAACTCTTCCTTGACGGCATCAGCGACCTGGTTGACAAACCAGACCATGACTCCGGACTGACCGCCGTATTTCTCGGCAAGGGCCTTGCACTCATCGCAAGTACAGAAATCATGGCTGTCCATCTGCTCCATGGAATAGATAAGATAGTCGGGCTCATTGCGCATCACTTCCCGAAGGCCGTCTATGCAGAGTTGCAGGACTTCCGGATTGGAAAGGCACAGCTGGGTGTAGCCTTTGACACGTTTGCCGTCAAGTTCGCTGAAATATTCAGGATGGGAGTCGAAGTACTTCTGGTAAGGCACGAACGCTCCCATGGAATGGGCTCCCCAGTAGCCTTCGGCAGTGCCTATGATCTGCTTTCCGGGCTCGATCGACGGAAGCCGGCGGGAATTGTTCCTTACCCTGGCTGCGAAATCGTTATGAGCGATGATGTCCTGGTACAGGTTGTCCCTCATGATGATTCCGGGCTCCTCGTGGTTCTCCAGTTTGCCGAAGCTCCAGGATGCCTTTTTCGGAGCGACGCTGACCTTGCTGGAGTACCACCTGCATCCAAGCTGGTCCTCCAGGAAAGAATAGACGCTATAGAGAGTACCTCTCTCTGCTCCACCCCAGAAAAGGACATCGCCTCCACGGCTGAGCAAGGTAAAGGAGTCGTCACTGCCGTCAGGTTCCTCTGCCTGAGGGTAGAGTTCCTTCAGCAGGCTGTTGTAACCGACGACAAGGCGCTTCCCCTTCTTCCCTCCCTGAAGGTCGGTGATGGGAAGTTCGGCTCCGCTCACTTCCTTCAGCCAGAACTGCAGTTCGGCTGCGGCATATCTTTCCGATTCGGGAGCATCAGGAGCGACTACTATCGTATAGTCCGTCTTGCCATCCCTGAAGAGGCTGTGTCCGGTGCATGATGCAGCCAGCAGCAGGACGGCAAGGATGGTTGAAAATCTTGCAAGTTTCATCTCTGGAGGGATATTCAGTTACAAAAGGACCCAGTCTTTTTCAAGACAGCTGACGTGATGCTCGGTGATACCCTTTTCGTCCATCCACCTCCTGGTGTCGCGAGTCTTCAGATGGGTATGTTCCGGAGCAGGTTCCCAAACCCATGAAGGGGTAGGCCACAGGCAGGCACGGAACTCGATCGACTTGTAGAATTCCTCAGTGCATCCGTTCTGGCCGTGATGCGCCATCTGCAGATAGTCGCAGTTCAGGTAGTCCTTGTACTCTGCCAGGAGGTCGTCGCCGCACTCGATGTAGGCATCGCCGAGGAACACAACGCTCTTTACGTCATCCCAGACACGGACAATCATGGATTGATTGTTGAAATTGTGGGATTTCCTGGAGATGTCGGCAACACCAAGAACCATGACGCCCACATCGTCGATGTCGAAGCGCTGGCCACCCCTGTGGATGTCCAGGAAATCAGTGCCGCCCCCATGGTTGTCCATAGCCTTGTAGTAACCCCTTGCATGGTCCGCGCTGCCGGGCTCGCAGTTGAGGTACTCGTCCGGGAGCCTGGAGTAGACTACCTTGTCGATCGTAATCCCCTGCATGTCCTGGAGGATGGTCGCAAGAGCCTCCATGTGATCCTCATGAGGATGGGTGATGAACCAGAGGTCCACATGGCCGCCGGCTTCCATCAAGTGACCGCGCAGGATGGGCACATCTGACGCAAAGCCTCCGTCTACCATGATTACCTTGCCTCCGGCCGTCTTCATCAGATACGACTCACCGATCGTGTCGGTGGCCGATGAGATCTGCATGAGGCTGAAATGACCTTTCTTCCTGTCACCGAACAGTTCCTGCTGTCTCTTGGTCCAGGAAACTCCCTTGGGAGTGCAGCTCGAAATCGCCAGGCCGGCTGCAGCCGCACCTGAGACCTTGATAAAATCTCTTCTGTCCATATTCATGTCTATTAAGTGTGATCATTATTCATCGACGAAGACCTTCTTCACGGCATCAAGATAGCCGTAGCCGTACACATCGTCAGGCTGGAGGTAACTTGTCTCGGTCCATTCGTTCCAGGAATTGATGGTGATGAGCGGATGGAGGTTCGGGCGGGCATCCACGTAGGCCTTGGCTTTGCGCAGGGCTCCTTCGAAACGTTCCGGAGTGTTGTCCCTGATGACAGCGCTCTGTCCGGTACGGGGACTGTTGTCCCAGCCAATGCTGATGTGAGGATAGTACGGGGTGGAGGTAAACTCTTTCTCGAGTTTCTCCCACTCGACGTAAGCCTGGTCCAGGACCTTCTGGTAGTCATCGTCAACATTTATGAAATGACAGAACTGGTAGTGGGACATGCTGTTGAAACCAAGCTTCTTGATAAACTCTTCCCGTGGACTAGCGTTCTTGGCTTTGGCTTCGTCCACACCGCTGTAGTTGAATTGCGAATTCCACATGGTGAACTGGAGTTCCAGGTCCGGGAAACCGGCCTTCTTCACTTCCTTGCGGAACCACTTGAGGGCATCTATGGCGTTCTCGACTCCACCGATTCCTTCGATGAACGTCGTGACTTCATAGATCATGAACACGGGCTTCCCATCGATCTTGTAATAGTTCGGCTGCTTGAAGAAGAGCTCAATGTTCCTCTTGCAGAGCCTCTCGAATTCTTCGCGGTCCACTCCTCCGCGCCAGATTATGTTCTCGGACCCGTATTTCGAGATACGGGTGTCCCAGTAGTTCTCCACGTTGTGGTTGGCCCACATAAGGTAGAACTGCATCCTGTCACGGTTACGGGCCTTGAGGAAGCCGTTGGTCAGGGTCGTCTCCATGAAAGGACGGGAGTCGAACCAATACCAGTCGAATATGAACACATTCACTCCATGGTCGGCAGCCTGGTCGATCTCCATTTCCATTACTGCAGGATCCGCCTCGTTGACATAACCCCAGAGGGGATGGCGGTTCCAGTAGTGGCCGGGATTACGCTGCTGCATGTTCATGACCGTCTCCCACTCTCCGAAACCCATCGGCCAGAACGGTCTCAGACGGGGATCATCAGCCGCATAGGCAGGATAAAGGTAGGCGGCGACGTCATACTTCTGTTTCTGCTGCTTTTGCTGTTTCGGCTGGGCCTTGAGCCCAAGGCTCATGACAGCCAGGAATGCCAGGAATAAGCTGATTCTTTTCATTGTTATTGTGGTTATTAGTTGATAGTCTTGCTGTTTTATCTGAAATGGACGACATGTACTCCTCCATTATAGGTCGCATCGACTGCGTACTGGACGGCCGTCGGTGAGAACCTCTCCTCGAAGAAACGATGGCAATGGCCACAGAGGATCGCCTTGAGGAGCTTCTGTTCCTTGAGCCATGCAACGAACTCGAGAGTGGGTTTGTCAGATTTCTGCTGGACTTTCCGGTAACGCCATTCCTCTCCTTCGGGATAAGTAACTCCGGGATCATATTTCGAAGTAATCTCAAGAGGCACACCTGTAAGGTACGCACAGTTCCCGTTGCAGGCCTCCAGTTCTGAAGCGCAGAATTCAGGAGTGTAAAGAGGCACATGGCAAAGCATGATAACGGGAAGCCCCTTCTTCATTTCCTCTTCCATCAGAGCATGCTGGCGTTCGGTAATATTATAATAGACATCATCGATCGCCACGAAATTGACTCCGTTGATCACCCGGCTTGCGAAAGTCAGGTCATTTGGATAAGCACCCTGAACTGCTTCACGGCTGTCATCCTTGTAGGCCTCGTCTTCCTTTGCCTCCCCTACGTACTTAGAATATTCATGATTCCCGGCACTGACGAACCAGTCTGCGGCAAGCATGCGGGATGCGGCGAAATCGAGGTTGGCCTCGGAGACGAAATCATAGAGGTCTCCTGTGTGCATCATGTACATCCCATGCTCGTTGGCATAACGGATAGCCTCGTCCATGTAGTGTTCCCCGGCGTTCATGTGCCTGAGCCTGGCTGCCGCCAGCAGGGCTTTCCTTTCATCATCCCTGTTGTCAGCTCTCACGATGTGGGTGTCTGACATGTGCAGCACGTCGAAAGGCTTGGTCGCCCCCACCTTCAGGGTAATTTCCTTAATGGTCAGAGGAGCCATCTTCGAGACGTCCCTTGCTATCCTGCCTGAAAAATCACCGGCGACATACTCTTGTTTCAATTCCCTTTTCGGTGAACAACCAGATAACGCGAGACCTGCTGCCGCAGTCCCGGAAACTTTGATAAACAGCCTCCTGTCCATATTATTGTTTTTGGTGAACCTGCTTCTGTTCTTTCCGCGCTTTCTGCTTCTCGTAGCGCGCCTTGTACTTGTCGATAATCTTCTGCTCACGGGCATCCTGCCGGGCCTTGGCCTCAAGCATCTTCAAAGTCTTTGCCCTCTGTTTCTTGAGTTTCTTCTCAGCTTTCCTGGCGGCCTTCTCTGCATCCCTGGCATCCAGGGCTGCCCATTTAGCCTCTTTCCTGGCAGCTCTCTCGGCTATCGTCTTTTCCCGCTCAGCGCGCTTCGCCTTTTGCTCGGCCTTCTTCTGAGCCCTCAGCTGTTCCTTGGGATCGACAGGTATTTCGAATTTCTTCACGGTGTCCCTGGCGGGCTTCACTTCCTCGCTGACAGCGCCTTCCTCTTCTTTCCCTTCCTGGGCATCGCCTTCCTGCACGTCAGTCTCCTGGACATCCCGTTCCTGAACGTCACTTTCCTGGCCGGTCTCATCGGGTGTGCCCTCATCATTCACGTCCGGGAGTTCCTGGGCCTCCAGGGCCGCCTGTTCCTCAGCCTCCTCTTCGAGGCGTCTCTTCTCGGCCTGACGGGCTTTCTTCAGTTCGAACTGACGGTCAAGCTCCTTGATTACGCCATCCATGTAGCCGGGGAAATATTCACTGGACTTCTTGAACGACGGCCGGGAGACCTTTTCAAACTTGGACCGTTCGGATTGCCTCGGCACATAGGAAGTAACGTCCTCCGGGCCTTTGGGGCGTTTGTCCGGCTGCCACTCGAAACCTTTGAGGGAACGGTCCTCCCGCTTCAGCTGGACTATGGGATAGGCATTGCTCTTGACTTCTTCGAAATAGTTCAAGTCGTAGAGGTTCCCTTCCTTGAATGTAGCCGTCAGCATCTTGGCTTCGAACTTGTTGACGGTGGCGAGGGTTTCCTGTTCCTCGATGAAGAACAAGCCTGAAGATCCACCCATCGCATCGAAACGGGACAGTGCCCCGGTCGTGTCGAAATAGGCCATCATCTCAGCCCCTTTGATCTGGTCGAAACAGACGGAATCCTCTTGGACCGCGATGAATGCGTTCGACATCAGGCTGGCCCTCTCCAGGGCCCGGTCCTTCATGACCACGGTTATGCTGTCGGCGGAGTACTGCCGTCTTATCTCGTTCCAGACGATGGGTGAACGGTAAAGCCTCACCAGCGAATCCAAGTCGGTGTAAGCCAGGGAATCGCAGGCGACCTGCATGTCTTTCCTGAATATCCTGACATTACGTTTCCCGATCAGGAAGCCGATCCTCGTCGTATCTTTCTGCTCGTTTGAAAGGGAATCTGAAGGCTGGGCTGAAGCAGAGCTATCGCGGGGTTGCACCACTGAAATGCTGTCCCGCTGCCGGGCGAAGGACGTGCTGTCAGGAATCTGGGCGCGGCCTGTGCTGTCAGGAGTCTGCAGGACGGCGTTCCATCCCTGGGAATCAAGCCAGATGTCCTCATCCCAAGGAGCCGGAAGCATCTGCCCGGCCCTGCTGAAAGCCCCCTTTGCATTGGGGTCGTCTTCCATGGCTTTTTTCTTGGCCTCTTCTGCGGCCGCCTTGGCAGCCTCAGCCGCCTTCTTGCGATATTCTGTGATGGCATCGACAGCCAGGGATTTCACCCTCGCATCCGATTTCGAGATCTCCCACGAAGGAATGTCGCATTTCGGAACGGTCCAGTAGATGAGTTCGTCGGCACCTACATAGACAGTGTCCCTGACGTCTTTCTGCTCTGAAACGATGATCACCGCCGGATCCCTGGCCAGCTTAATGTACTGGAGGGAGTCGATGTACTGCATGTATCCGCCGACCGCTGCGATTTCCCTCTGGGAATCAAGCAATTCGGCATTGCCTTTCAGTTCGGCATCGCCAAGGACCCGGTTATAGACCAGGGTATCTGCCCAGGCCTCCTGTCCTTCGGTCATCAGATGGACATTCCTGACGAATGTGAAGACATCCCTGTTGCGATCGTACCATCCAGCCTGGGCTGAAAGCATGTTATCCTCCCTCCATGCATAAGTGTCCGCTCCGAATGTAGCTATCGAAGTTCCGGTATTATATTCCAGGGACTTGGTCTTGACAAGGACAGAATCCGTGTACATGTTGACGTTCATGAAGAACGTGAACGTCTTGATCTTGGAATCGTAGGTACCGTTGTCACTTTCTATGAGCTGGCCATCCTTGTCTTTCAAGGCCCCGCCGCGGACAAAAGTTGCCACACTGTCCTTGGTGTTGTAATCCAGGTACTTTGTACGCAGGGTGTTCTTGTCCTTGTCCTGAAGCTGGACAAGGGTGCCGCGAAACTGGGCCAGGTTGCTTTCGATGTAATAGGTGAGTTCATCGCTTGAAAGGACGGTCCTGTTCTGGATGATCCTCACATTGCCGTTCGCCTTGATGGTTGCGGCATTCACGTTCCACAGGGCCGTGTCACAGATCAGGAGGGTGGAATTGTGCTCGAAACGGACCTTGCCTATGGCCTTCCTGTAGTTTGTGCCGAAGTCATCTTCTATCTGCTGCAGGACATTGCAGCCCAGCAGGCGCACAAGACTGTCTTTCCGCTCGGTTTTCTGAGCGAAAAGGCTGCAGCTGAGCAGCATAAGGAGCAATGAATATGCAAGCTTCCGGCCGTACATCAGAAGCGTTTAGTCTTCGGAGAACTTGGCAGCCCACCCGGGACGGGTGAAATCACAATCCTTGAACATCGGATCTATGATTATGTGGGTAGCTGCAATCTTCTCTGCAAGGAAGTCGTCAATGGCCTTCATCTGCTTCTCTCTCCTTACCTCATTCTGCAACTGGGAGAAATCATTGTCGAAGGTGGCAGTGTGGGACGGCAGGATCTTGTCGACCTTGATGATCTTGTAGATCGTCTTTCCTACCACATAGTCCTTGACCTGGTCCGGACGTCCTTCATTGTCAGTTGACTCGACTGGAGCAGAAATCTCTCCTTCCTTAAGTCCCCTGATAGCCTTGTAATCTTCCGGCTTGAGCTGGTCGATCTCGAAATACGACGAGCCCGTGTTAGGGTCGGCCATCTGGCCTCCGTTGGTCTTCGTAGCAGCATCCTGCGAGTAGAAATTCGCGGCCATCTGGAAGGTTACTGCCCCAGCAAGTATCTCGGTACGAAGGCTGTCCAGGGTCTTGAAGGCCTTGTTCTTGTCTTCCGAGGTGTAGGTAGGCTTCAGCAAGATGTGACGGGCATTGAACATGTCACCCTTCTTCTCGATCACTTCGATGATATGGAAGCCGTCCGGCGTTTCAACAATCTGGGAAATGACCCCGGGTTTCAGGGACATGGCGGCATCTGAGAATGCTGGCCAGAAAATGGACTTGGAAGCCATTCCAAGTTCTCCTCCCCTTCGGGAACTGCCGGGATCCTCGGAATACATCCTGGCCAAAGTCGAGAATTTCTCACCGTTGATAATCCTCTCGCGAAGGTCCAGAAGCTTTTCCCTGACAGCAAGGTTGGCCGCTTCCCTGTCCGGATAAAGGCAGATCTGGCTCAGCTGGTACTTGATAGGCACTATCGGAAGATTCTTGGCGTCGACAGTGTCAAGATACTGCTTGACATCATAGGGAGTCATTTCTGGGACCTTGTTCATGATGTTCCTCTGCTCCTCATTCTGCAGGCTTTCATCCTCATACTGCTTGCGCCATTCCTGGCGGAGGCGGTAGAGAGGCTTGCCGAAATATTCCTCAAGCTTTTCTTCACCTCCAAGATAGGTAAGGTAGCGGTCGATACTCTGGGAAAGTCTTTCCTCAACATAATCCGAATTGACGGTGAGAGAGTCGATCCTCGCCTGCATCAGGAAAAGCTTTGCCACAAGGATATTCTCAAGCACCTCGCAACGGACATTCTGGTCGGAAGACATGCCCTGCGCCCTTCTCTCCTTTACCGCATTCTCGATGTCGGAAATCTGGATCACTTCATTGCCGACCACCGCGACCGTCTTGTCTATGACGTTGTACTTCTGCGCAGAAGCCACGGCACATGCCACAGCCAGGAAGGTCAAAAGGGTTATGATAGCTCTTTTTGTCATTTCGAATATATTACAAATTTCTCCTTAACAGTGGCATCTTCTATCAAGTCCTGTTCCAAAACCGTCAGGAGTCTGTGCTTTCTTCCACTGATGATTATGTCTTTGATTCTTTCCGAGCAATATTCAAGGGGCGGAACCTGTCCGGCTTTCACCATGTCAAGCACATAAGCCACATTGAGTTTCCCGTCTTCCCCAGGCATCTCGATGAACGATCCGTTCTTGTGAGACAGCATTTCGACATAGTCCACTCCGAACTCCGCAGCAAGGTTCACCACATCCATCCAAGTGTCGGAACGATCTGAGTAACGGTCGGCGGAATTGAATGCAAGGCTGTCGGCGGCAATCACATCTGCGACCTCGCTCGAAGACATCAGTTTCTTTATTTTCTGAAGGTTCGGAGAATCCTTGGCTATCTTCATGAAGCGCGCCCTCAGGATCGGACGGTCCAATTTGAAAGACTCTTCATGAGTACTGTAGTACTCGGAAATCTCATTGCCTGTGACTACCGTGTCAAGTCTCTCGGAAACGTAGCGCTGCTCAAAACGGTACCGCAGCAGAGACTGCCTGTAGGCCTCGAGCTCCTTGGAAACATCCTTCTCTTCCTTGGAAAGCTTCTGTTCGGCAATATCCTGGAAAGCCTTGTCGGTCGCCCAGGAATTGATGAACTGAGTGGCCAGATGCATGCTGTCCTCAGGACTGGTACCGTTAGGTATGAAATCCTCCAGCTCCGAAAGATACAATTTGTGGTCGCCCATTTTCGCCACGACTTCCCCGTCATGTATGAAGGACTGGAAAGCCTTGCATGAAGGAATCACCAACATGCAGGCAAGGATCAGGTAAACGGGCAACCTACGCATGACAGACTATCTGGAATAATTGGGGGCCTCCTTGGTGATGGTCACGTCGTGAGGATGGCTCTCCAGGAATCCTGCATTGGTGATGCGCACGAACTTGGCATTGCGGAGTTCTTCGACGGTGTGTGCGCCGCAATAACCCATTCCAGCCCTCAGGCCACCGACAAGCTGGTAAACCACCTCGGAGACGGTGCCCTTGTAAGGGACCTGGGCTACGATTCCTTCAGGGACAAGCTTCTTGATGTCGGCTTCCATGTCCTGGAAATACCTGTCTTTCGAACCCTGTTCCATTGCTTCCAGGGAGCCCATTCCCCTGTAGGACTTGAAGCGGCGGCCGTTCATGATGATGGTCTCTCCAGGAGATTCCTCGGTTCCGGCGAGGAGGGACCCCGCCATGATGGTTCCGGCTCCGGCGGCCAGCGCCTTCACTATGTCTCCGGAATACCTTATGCCTCCATCAGCGATGACCGGGATACCGGTCCCCTTGAGGGCTTCGCAGGCTTCCATCACGGCCGTCAGCTGAGGGACGCCGATTCCGGCGATGATCCTCGTAGTACAGATGGATCCGGGGCCGATTCCGACCTTGACGGCCTTCACTCCTGCATCAGCCAGGGCCTTGGCACCTTCAGCTGTAGCCACGTTCCCGGCGACTATCTGATAGTCCTTGAAGACTTCGCAAGCTCTCTTGACCATACGGATCACACCCTCTGAATGGCCGTGGGCGGTATCCAGGACGACCGCATCTGCACCGGCATCGACCAAAAGGCCTATCCTCTCGATGGTATCGGACTTGATCCCGGCGGCAGCGGCGACCATCAGGCGGCCTTTGCTGTCCTTGGATGCGATAGGATTGTCCTTTATCTTCATCAAGTCCTTGTAAGTGATCAGCCCGACAAGTTTCCCGTCAGAATCGGTCACAGGGAGTTTCTCGACCTTGCTTCTCTGGAGGATCTTCGTGGCCTCCGACAGGGTTATCCCCTTGGGAGCAGTCACCAGGTTCTCCCTGGTCATAACCTCGCTGATAGGCTGGGACATGTCTTCCTGGAATCTCAGGTCACGATTCGTTACGATTCCGATAAGGTAGCCGTTGCCATCGACGACAGGGATTCCACCGATATGGTGCTTGCTCATCATGGCAAGCGCACCACCGACCGTAGCATCCGGCTGGATGGTTACGGGGTCATAGATCATGCCGTTCTCGGCCCTCTTGACATGACGCACCTGGTCGCACTGCTGCTCGATGGTCATGTTCTTGTGTATCACACCGATGCCTCCGGCCCTTGCCATCGCAATGGCCAGCGCAGCCTCTGTGACGGTGTCCATAGCCGCGGACACGACAGGGGTGTGGAGCCTGATGTCGGCAGTAAAAGAAGAAGTGACATCCACCTCGCGGGGAAGTACATCGGAATGTGCCGGGACCAGCAAAACATCATCGAAAGTCAAACCTTCGGAAATCTCTCTGTTAACGAACTTAGCCATTGTGATCAGTTTAATTGAGCAAAGTTACGAAAGATCCGCAAAAGTTCCAAAGCCCCCGGGTCAGGATTACTGGACCGGAAAATAATGTGGGCTGCGGAATGTTGAGATTATTCCCTTCCCCTCTTCATCGACATGGCCGATGATCCTACGGGCAAGGATGGGACGCCGGTCGTAAAAGTCAGGATCATCCTTGTCCAGGGAACTTATCCTCACGATCTGGGCGGAATGGATGAACTTCCCGTCTCCTATGTAAAGGCCGACATGGGTAGCCTTTGCTGGGGCATCCTCTGTAGCCTCGCGTCCCCAGAAAACCAAGTCGCCGGCCTTGAGATCCTTCCAGTCAACCTCTCCTGATGCACTGAATATGTCCACGCCTTCCCCAACCCTTGCCTGCTGGGAAGCATTCCTGGGAAGGAGCACTCCGTTGGCGAAATAGGCACTGCGGACCAAACCGCTGCAGTCAACGTTCTTTATAGATGTTCCTCCCCACATGTATGGTACGCCGAGGAAGAGGCAAGAAGTCCTGATGACATCTTCACCGAATGACTCCGTTTCCCCGCTTCTGGCTTTCTTTTCCTTTGCCCATCTGTAGAAAACGTCCACATCCTTTGCAGGGACATAGCCGGTCTTTCCTGACGGAAGTACCACTCCGACGAATTTCTTTGTCAGGACAGCCCGTCCTTCATCATAGCCCTTGAGGCTTCCCCGTGTGTGGGTGATGGTCTTGTACAGGATCCTGACTATGTCGCCGAGAAGCAGTTCGGAGACGATCCTGGACTTCAGCGACGGCTCTTCGTAAACATGGGAAACAGGGACCGTGCAGATGTATTTGGGGGCCTCCAGATAGTCCTCGATCTGTTTCGGGGACATCTCGACCAGACCCATGTCCGTGACCCAAGCAGTGTAAGGTTCAGGAGACTTGACCTTTACCCAGGTCCCTTCTCTTCCAAGGACTTCCACGATAGTGCCCATGAGTGCCTGGTCGCCCAGTTCTGCGGCATAGTCGGGTTCCTCTCTCATCATGTTCGCAGAAAACTCCACCACGGCCATGCCGGATGTAACTTGTTGGCCGGTTGCAACTTGGGAGCCGGCCGGTGCCTGCGCGGATGCGGTTGATGCTGCCATGGCCGAAAGGATGGCGCAGAAGGCCGTCACTATAATCTTTTTCATACCATTTCTTTATCTCAGACTGCTAAGATAGCTATTTTGAATTCTACTGTCGAATTTTTCCCGTAACTTTATGGCCATATTCATAAAGGAACATCATGTTTGATTTCCCCGACGGGAAGAGATACAACACTTTTGCCGGCCATTACAAAAGGGTATATGGCGAACGTCTCCAGAAACTGGTGATCGATGCCGGATTCGGCTGCCCCAACAGGGATGGGACGGTCGGTTCCGGAGGCTGCACCTACTGTGACAACGCAGCTTTCCACCCAGGTTACAGCACGGCAGGAAAATCCCTTTTCGCCCAGATCGACGAAGGCATAGAGTTCCACCGGAAACGCTACCCCAAGGTCAGGCACTACCTGGCCTATTTCCAGGCATATTCAAATACTTACGGGCCGCTCGGGAAGTTGAAGTCCCTTTACGAAGAAGCCCTCTCGCATCCGGCTATAGTCGGGCTGGTGATAGGTACCAGGCCTGACTGCGTCGATGACGGAAAACTTGATTACCTTGCTTCCCTTGCCTCAACATCCTTGGACAAGTTTTCAAAGGCCGGAGACCTTCCGTTCGATAATCCTGTGATCAGGATCGAATATGGGATCGAATCTTGTTACGACTTCACCCTCAAGAGGATAAACCGGGGCCATGATTTCGACTGCGCCCGCAGGGCGGTTGAAATGACAGCCTCCCGAGGACTTCACGTCGGGGCTCATTTCATCCTTGGCCTTCCTGGCGAGACAAGGGAAATGCTCCTTGAGCAATGCCCGGTCATATCCAGCCTACCCCTGAATTCGGTCAAGTTCCACCAGTTGCAGATCGTAAAAGGTACCAGGATGGAAAAAGAGTATTCTGACAATCCGGGAGAGTTCCTGCGCTTTGGCCTTGATGACTACCTTGACCTCATGACGGACATCCTGGAAAGGCTCCGCCCTGATCTCTGCATTGAACGGATAGCCGGTGAAGTGCCTCCCCGTTTTGTTTCTGAAACTCCTTGGGGACTGATCCGCAATGACGGGATCCTGAAGCTCATGGACAAGCACCTGGAAGAGCGCGACACCTTCCAGGGGCGCCTGTATGACCGCCCATCCGTCTGACAGACCGTGTTTCACTCGGACCTTTCTCTTTTTTTTAGCGGTGTTATTTTAGCGGGTTATGTGCCGCCATTCATCCGCTGAAGTCTCCCTCATCAACATCCATTTCAATTCCTTGCGTCTATCTTCCGGGAATCTACATTCAAAAAGCAAGCCTCTGATTGTCAATGAGTGACATATCACCATCTAACAATCAATAAGTTACTGAATCGAATCACTCTTAAAAGTGATGCTCAAAATAGCAACTTATTGATAACCAAAGGATAACGTATCACAAGTTTTCAGAAGCAAGCAGAGAGATGATCCGGTCGATTATCGGATCCACCTTGCTGGCCGGAACCAGGACGTTGTTGGTCATGATGGAAAAGATGATGGTTTCCTGCTTGGAGCCCAATGAAGGTTCTATGTAACCGCTGAAACATCGGACACCACCCATGGATCCGCTCTTGAGATGTACCCGGGAACGAACCTGCTCATTCTCTCCCCTGAGCCTGGATTCATAGTGACGGCCACCGGGCTGTCCAAGAGTCTCGATGAAGTCACCGAACACAGGACTGTCCATCATCGCAGAAAGGAATCTTGTAAAGAATTCAGGAGAAACATAATTGAACCGGGACAGCCCGCTCCCGTCATCGATCTTCACACCTGATTGGTCCACTCCCAGTTTCTTTATGACATCCTGCACGGCAAGGACACAAGAATCCGGAGAAGCGGAATGATGAAGCCTCCTGCCAAGGATCCTGAAAAGGGTCTCCGCATAGAAATTGTCACTGCTCAGGAGGGTTTCCCTGACAATCCTTTTCAAAGAAGGAGAGTAAGAAGTCCCTATCATCTTCAGGTCATCCACCTTGGAAGCATAAGGGCCAGGTTCAAGGGACGACAGGTTCGACCGGACCTTACCCAGACGGACATCAGCTGGTCCCAAGGCAACCTG
>CADBMD010000026.1 GCA_902795735.1 uncultured Bacteroidia bacterium | reverse complement strand
ATTTGAACTTCCGTCGCTCTGACGTCAATGATCAGATCCTTTACTTTTTCTGATTCCATTGGAAAAATTTAATAAGGGCCGTACCGCGATTCCCGGCCGGCCCTTTCACTTAGCAGACTGCTAAAATGGCAGACGGAGAAGAAGATTATTTCTTCTTGTGTCTGTTCTTGCGCAAGCGCTTTTTGCGCGTGTGCGTAGACATGTTATGTCTCTTTCTCTTTTTTCCGCTAGGCATATTGATAAGGAATTAATAATTATTTCTCTTCCTTTACAGCGTTAATGAACACCTTGGCCGGCTTGAAGGCAGGAATGTCGTGAGCGGGAATGGTCATGGTGGTCTTCTTGGTGATGTTGCGGGCAGCCTTCTTTGCTCTGTGCTTTACGATGAAGCTACCGAATCCACGAAGATAGACAGGCTCTTTCCTGATAATTGAACCCTTGACGGTGTCCATGAAAGCCTCGATAACGGACTGAACTGCGATTTTCTCAATGCCGGTCGACTTTGCAACCTCATTAACGATTTCTGCTTTTGTCATAATATTCTAATCTTTAAAGGATATCTTCAGTCCCTCCCAAAGTAGGAAGGGAGTGCAAAATTAGGCTTATTTTTTTAATAATCAAAATCATGTAGTTAAAATTTTTATGGCACGGTGATTGACTACTATATCTCCCGTGACTATCCGGCCGAATCTTCTGACATATTGGCAGAAGAAAGGTTGTCGCACTTTAAATCAGACACTATGAATGTAGATTTCAACATAATCCCTGTAATGCAGGGAGACGAGCAGATGAAAGTGGATCTTTCCCAGCTCCCAGAGACACTGCCCATACTCGCACTCAGGAATGCCGTGCTTTTCCCGGGCATGGTCTATCCTGTTACGCTAGGGCGTGAAAAATCAATAGCACTGATCAAGGATGCCGAGAGACGGGATTCCTTCATAGGAGCCGTTCCTCAGAACGACATCTCCGTGGAAGACCCCAGGGAGAATGACCTCTTCGAGTTCGGAACGGCTGCCAGGGTCATGAAGGTCCTGGAAATGCCCGACGGTACCGTCACAGCCATCCTCCATGGCGTGAAAAGGATCCGTATGGAGCACGTTCTTTCCTACGAGCCATACATAACAGCTGCAGTGAGTTACGTCGAGGATTTAGTTCCTGAGAACGACAACAACACCAAGGTTATAGCGGATTCGCTCAAGGAAAAGGCCGCATCCATCATAAAGTCTTCCACCTATGCCCCACGCGAAGCCATTGGGGCTTTGAAGTCGATAGACAATTTCGCCTTCCTGGTGAATTTCATAGCCACGACCATCGAAGTGGAGAATTTCTCAGAAAAGGTTGAACTGCTCCGTTACGATGATGTGAAGACCAGGGCCATGAAGCTCCTTGCCGCCCTGGACACTCAGATCCAGCTCCTTAAGATCAAGCAGGAAATCAACCAGAAGGTGAAGAGTGACATCGACCAGCAGCAGAGGGAGTACTATCTCAACAACCAGCTCCGTACCATCCAGGAAGAGCTTGGCATGGATGAGGAAGAAGAGTTCGAGAAGTTCAGGGCCCGCGCCAAGGAAAAGAAATGGCCGGAGGCCGTTGCAGCCCAGTTCGAGAAAGAACTCATGAAACTTGAGAAATACAATCCATCTTCACCGGACTACAGCATCCAATACAACTACATAGAGTTCCTGCTCGACTTGCCGTGGGGAGAGATGTCCAAGGACAACCTTGACCTCAGCCATGCCCAGAAAGTGCTCGACGGGGACCATTATGGCCTGGAGACAGTCAAGGACAGGATCATCGAATATCTTGCAGTGCTGAAGCTGAAAGGGAACATGAAGTCTCCTATCCTTTGCCTCTATGGCCCTCCCGGAGTAGGAAAGACCAGCCTTGGCAAGTCCGTAGCAAAGGCCCTCGGACGGAAATATGTCAGGATAGCCCTGGGAGGCATGCACGACGAAGCTGAACTCCGCGGACACAGGAAGACGTATGTTGGTGCGCTTCCTGGCAGGATCCTGAACGGAATCCTGAAAGCAGGGACATCCAATCCGGTGATAGTCCTGGATGAAATCGACAAAGTCGGAGCCGACTACAAGGGGGATCCATCTTCCGCCCTGCTGGAGATCCTCGATCCGGAGCAGAACGTAGCCTTCCACGACAATTACCTCGACATAGACTACGACTTGTCGAACGTGCTGTTCATCACAACCGCCAACACGATTTCCACCGTGCAGTCGGCCCTTCTGGACAGGATGGAACTGATCAACGTAACAGGCTATCTGGCAGAGGAAAAGATGGAGATTGCAAAGCGCTATCTTGTCCCCAAGCAGCTTGAGGAGCATGGAATAGGAAAGAAGGAACTGAGGATAGACAAGAAGGCTCTCGCGGCAATCATTGACGATTACACCCATGAGTCCGGAGTCCGCGGCCTCGAAAAGCAGATAGCCAAGATCTCCAGGGTGACGGCCAAGAAGATAGCCTTGGGGCAGGACTATCCCACCGTTATCAAGAAGGAACACTTGAAGGAATATCTTGGGCTCCCTACGAACAACCATGACCTTCAGAAGGGGAATGAGGCTCCCGGAGTCGTGACCGGCCTTGCCTGGACCCAGATGGGAGGTGAAATCCTCTTCGTCGAAAGCTCTGTCAGCGGAGGAAAGGGAGTTATGACCATGACGGGAAATCTGGGGGATGTCATGAAAGAATCCGCCACCATAGCCTATCAGTACATAAAGGCCCACCCGGACCTGACAGGATTGACTTCCGAACAGTTCTCTGCCAAGGACATCCATGTCCATGTCCCTGAAGGAGCAGTGCCCAAGGACGGCCCTTCCGCAGGCATTACCATGGTGAGCTCGATGGTCTCAGCATTCAGGGGGAAGAGCGTGAAGTCAGGCATAGCCATGACCGGAGAGATGACCTTGAGGGGAAGGGTGCTTCCCGTCGGCGGGATCAAGGAGAAGATCCTGGCAGCAAAGAGGGCCGGAGTCAAGGAGATAATCATTTCCGAAGACAACCGCAAGGACATCGAAGACATCAAGCCTGTCTACATCGAAGGCCTCGAATTCCATTATGTCAAGACTATAGAAGACGTGATAAAGGAAATATTCAATTAATTTTGTATATTTCCGGACATGGACGTCAAGATTGAACAAAGCTGGAAGGAAGCCCTCAGGGAAGAGTTCGACAAACCCTATTTTGCCGAACTTGCCAGGACCTTGCATCAGGAAAAGGCAGAGAAGAAAGTGATCTTTCCTCCAGGGCCGGAGATTTTCAAGGCTTTCGAACTTACCCCGGTCCAGGATGTCAAGGTGGTCATCCTCGGCCAGGATCCCTACCATGGCTACGGCCAGGCGATGGGCTTGAGTTTCTCCGTTCCGGACAATGTGCCGGCACCTCCTTCCCTCAAGAACATATTCAAGGAAATTGAAGACGACCTTGGCATCAAGATGAGCGGCCGGCCCAACCTCGAGGATTGGGCGAGGCAGGGAGTTCTCCTTCTGAACGCTATCCTGACCGTCCGTTCCGGAGAAGCGGCATCCCATCGGGGAATCGGTTGGGAGCGGTTCACTGATGCGGTAATACGCTATCTTTCCGATAACTGCAACGGAATCGTTTTCCTCCTTTGGGGTAATTTCGCCAGAAGCAAGAAAGAACTCATCGACACTTCCAGGCATCATGTACTTGAAGCGGCACACCCTTCGCCCCTTGCCCGGGGCGCATTCTTCGGCTGCCGTCATTTCTCGAGGACGAATGAGATCCTGGTCAAGGAAGGGAAGACCCCCGTTAACTGGCAACTGTAGAAATATGAGCAATATAGCATTGTTTCCCGGGTCTTTCGACCCATTTACATCAGGACATCTGAACATCCTTACCAGAGCCCTGACCATCTTCGACGAAGTCATAGTGGCAGTCGGAATCAACCAGGCCAAGCGAGGCTTTTTCTCCATGGAGCAGCGGGAAGACATCATCCGTCAGGCTACCAGGAACCTGGAAGGAGTCAGGATCCTGAGCTATGACTGCCTGACCGTGGACATCTGCAGGCAATTGGGAGTAAGGCACATCGTCCGAGGCGTCCGCAACATGACGGATTTCGACAATGAACAGGCCGTAGCCGATGCCAACCGCCATCTCGCTCCTGAGATCGACACTATCATCATCCCTACCGCCCAGGAATATTCACACATCTCCTCTTCAGCCGTCAGGGACCTGCTCAGCCACCACGGCGACCTCTCCAGGTTCATCCCGGAATGGGTGAAACTTCCATCAGTCCAATGAAAAGGTTCGCCTCGCTTCTCATCTTGATGGCCCTTGCCTTTCCGCTGGCGGCCCAGATAGACAGCACGAAACTGTCTTCGCTGGATACACGGCTGGAACAGTATTTCTCCTTGCTGGAGCGGGAAGACTCCAAGGTGAAGATCGAGGAATGCGATGCCCTCATAGGGGCGGCGACCGATCCGTCCTTGCGTCAGGCTATAGCCCTGAAGGCCTATGAGCATTACAAGGACTCGCCTCTGATGGGAGATGAGGCGGTTGCCATCCATCTGACAGACACTTGGTTCGCAACCGGCAAGGTGCCAATGCGCAGCGAAAGGGAACTATTTGACGCGAAGATGTTCGCCGAGTTCAACCGCCAGTCGCTCATCGGCTTGCAAGCTCCGAAAATGGAACTTGCAACCCCCTTCGGCGAGATCATGACTGTTCCGGATCCGGATTCAGGATCTTTCGTGGTGCTATATTTCTATGACACCGATTGCGCCAAATGCAAGCTTGAGACGGCCACTCTTGCCAGTCTGCTTAATGACAAAGACTATCCTCTGACAGTCTATGCGATCTATGTCGGCACGAATGAAGAAAACTGGAAGCAGTGGAGGGAACAACGTTTCCGCATCGAGGCAGAAGAGACCGAGGTGGTCCACCTATGGGATCCGGACGTGTCTTCCGACTTCCTTTCAAAATACGGGGTCCTGCAGACTCCCAGGATGTTCCTTGTCGATCCTGATGGCACGATCGTAGGGCGCAGCCTTGACACCGAGGCATTGCAGACACTTCTCGAGCCGCTTCTGGACGAACTAGAATATTCCTATGGAAGCGAGGCTTCCGGGGCCTTGTTTGACAGGATCTTTTCATCTTACGGAAAGGATCTGGCACCTGGCAGCGTGACCGAAGTCGCCAGCATGCTGGAAGACCGTACTCTGGCCCTGGGGGACACCCTTTCCTTCAAGCACCTCGAAGGAGATCTCCTTTACTGGCTTGTCAATCATCGGATTGAACCCTTGAGGGAAGGATCGTCTTCCTTCATAGATGAATATGTCCTTTCGCGGCCGGAGATATGGAACACTGCAGATGATTCGCTGATGGTTATCGGGATGGCTGAAATGATGAAGGATCTCCTGTCCAAGAGTCCGGTTGGATCCAAGATCCCAAGGATGGGCATCAAAGGATGGAATGCCTTCCGCCGCAAAGGCGGCCTGATCTTCTTCCATTCCGAGGGATGCTCTGTCTGCAGGGAACAGATGGCGCTTGCCGACTCGCTGGGTTTGAGGTATTTTGCAGTGAATATGGACGCTCTTGAGGAGTCTTCTCCGAGGAAGGCACGCAAACTGCTCGACACCTTCGACCTTTCCGCACTTCCGTACATAATAGAAACGGGGGAGAAGGGAGTGGTGAAGAGACGTTACGTTACTCTGTCAGATCCTCTTTTCTTTTTCGATGAAAAAGAGTAATTTTGCATGGCTTTTGAAGGAAAGTCACACGGACTTGAAATTATCTCAAAATCTACTTATAGAATTATGGTATCTTACAAAGATTTGGGCCTTGTGAACACCAGAGAGATGTTCGCAAAGGCTGTCGCTGGCGGTTACGCCATTCCCGCATTCAATTTCAACAACATGGAGCAGCTCCAGGCCATCATCCAGGCTGCTGCTGAGACCAAGTCTCCTGTCATCCTCCAGGTTTCCAGCGGGGCCCGCAAGTATGCCAACCAAACCCTTCTCCGTTACATGGCAGAAGGTGCCGTACAATATGCCAAGGAACTCGGTTGGGAGCATCCTCAGATCTGCCTGCACCTCGACCATGGCAATTCATTCGAGCTTTGCAAGAGCTGTGTCGACATGGGCTTCTCATCCGTGATGATCGATGCATCTTCACTTCCTTATGAGGAGAATATCGCCCTGACAAAGCAGGTCGTGGACTATGCCCATCAGTATGATGTGACCGTCGAGGCTGAACTCGGTGTCCTCGCCGGTGTCGAGGATGAGGTTTCCGCAGAGGAGTCTCACTACACCCGTCCCGAAGAGGTTATCGACTTCGCAACCCGCAGTGGCTGCGACTCCCTCGCCATCTCCATCGGAACATCCCACGGTGCTTACAAGTTCAAGCCCGAGCAGTGCAAGAGGGATCCTGAGACCGGCCGTCTCGTTCCTCCGCCGCTTGCTTTCAACGTTCTCCACGAGATTGAGAAGAAGCTCCCCGGTTTCCCGATCGTACTCCACGGATCTTCTTCAGTTCCTCAGGAATATGTCGACATCATCAACGCCCACGGTGGCAAACTGCCTGATGCAGTCGGTATTCCCGAAGAGCAGCTCCGCGAGGCTTCCAAGAGCGCAGTCTGCAAGATCAACATCGATTCCGACTCTCGTCTCGCCATGACAGCGGCTATCCGCAAGGTCTTCGATGAGAAGCCCGGCGAGTTCGATCCCAGGAAATACCTCGGACCTGCCCGCGACGAGATGAAGAAGCTCTACATGCACAAGATCATCAATGTCCTTGGTTCAGACGGAAAAGCTGAGTAATTAATTGGACAGAAGAGATTTTATAAAGACGTCAGCCCTGCTGGGAGCAGGGCTGATGTTGGATTGGGAGGATGCCTTTGCTAAGGGATCCAAGGATGTTGAGGCCCTTAAACCATGGAAAGGATGGTCTAAGGGCCATTTCCAGATTCATTTCATCTACACAGGTGTCGCCGAATCTCTCTTCTTGATATTCCCGGACGGTACTTCGATGCTCCTTGACTGTGGCGACCATGGTGGATATGCTAAGCAAGGACCTCGTGTACTGCCCATACTCCCGACTCCCGACCATCACTCCGGCGAGATCATCTCGAACTATGCGAAGAAGGTCAATCCGAACGGTAAGGCCGTAGACTACATGATGATGTCCCACTATCATTCCGACCATGCCGGCAGTGAAAGATTCTATGCGTCGAAGAAGGTCGTGGATGGTGAGGACTATTTCATCAGCGGATTCTCCCAAGCTGCCGAGATGCTGGATTTCAAACGGGTTGTCGACCGTTGCTGGCCCACTTATGATGATCCGATCCCACTGGTTGATGACTATGATGCTGTCCTTACCCACATGCGGAAACTTTATGATTACCTTCAGAAGTACCGCGGAGTCACCATTGAAAAATTCGAGCTGGGGTCCGAAACCCAGATCAGGATGCTTCACAATCCCGGCCGCTACAAAGGCTTCTCTGTCAGGAACATCTGCTCCAACGGGCGGATCGTCACTCCTGAAGGGAAGGTCGTAGACCTCTATGCTGAGCGCAAGAAGGATCCCCCCAGGGTGTTCAATGAGAATGGCATGAGCATGGGCATGATCTTCTCCTACGGACCGTTCAAGTTCTTTACGGCCGGTGACTTTTCCGATTTCTGGCAGTTGCCTGATGGCACAAGGGTGGACATAGAGGATGAACTGGGGAAAGTCTGCCCGAAGGTTAATGTGGCGAAACTCAACCATCATGGCTATGATGAGTCAATGACTCCCGGCCTTGTTTCGGCACTTCAGGCCCAGGTCTATGTCAGCTGCATCTGGGGGTGTGGCCATGATGTCGATTCCGTCCTGACGCGACTTTCGGACCGGAACCTGTACCCCGGAGACCGCATGATCTGCCCGACACTCATGCCGGTCCAGAGGCGGAAGGTGGACTGGGACAAGCCCTGGATGAAAGATGTCGCCAAAGCTTCGTTCGATCCGGGTCACGTAGTGGTCGATGTCCAGCCAGGAGGCAAGGAATATTCAGTCTCCTATCTTTCCACAGATGACGACCTGACGGTGCGCAGTGTGATGCGATTTGATTCTTTGTGAATATGAAGATAGTTTTCCTCGATGCGGCGACCGTGGGTGACACTTCCCTCGATCCCATCCGTTCCAAAGGCGACCTTACGGTCTGGCCTGTCTCGACAAGGGCTCAGGCGCTTGAGCGTGTCTCGGATTGCGAGGTCTTGATCGTCAACAAGATCATTGTAGATGGAGAGCTTCTTTCTGCTGCTCCTAAGCTGAGACTTGTCTGCGAAGCGGCGACAGGCGTAAACAACATCGACTTGAAGGCGTGTCAGGCCAGGGGTATCCCTGTCCGTAACGTGGCTGGTTATTCCACGGATTCAGTCGTGCAGGAGACTTTCATGCATATCCTGACTTTGATGGGAAACGGTCCCTATTTCGATTCTGCCGTCAAGAGTGGAGCCTATTCCCGGAGCGGGTTGTTTACTGATGTTTCCAGGCCTTTCGTGGAAATCCATGGCAAGACCCTGGGAATAATCGGATTGGGAACCATCGGGTCCAAAGTCGCCAAGGTGGGCGAGGCTTTCGGCATGAAGGTGATATATTTCTCAACTTCTGGTACTAACCACTGCAAGGAGTATCCGTCGGTACCATTGGACCGGCTGATGAAGGAATCCGACGTCATCTCAGTCCATGCACCTTATAATGACCGTACGGACGGCCTGGTCGGAGAAAGGGAGCTGAGGCTCATGAAACCTTCAGCCATCATCATCAACATGGGTCGCGGCGGAATAGTCGATGAGGCTGCCTTGGCCAAGGTCATAGATGAAGGAATCATCGGCGGTGCCGGTCTTGATGTCTTCGTCAAGGAACCGTTGCCTGAGGATCATCCGCTCCTTCATGTCTCTCACCCGGAAAGGCTCAGCCTTACTCCGAACACCGCATGGGCCAGTGTAGAAGCCCGTGAGCGATTAGTTGAAGCAATAGCGCAAAACATTTCCATATGAAAAAGTCATTACTCTTCATCCTGGGAACATGCATTTGTTTCCTTGGACAGGCACAGACTCTCCAGACTGCCTATTTCTCGGAAGATTATGCCTATTCCTACAGGTTGAACCCGGCATTCCATGCCGGCTACAGTTTCGTCGGCCTTCCATTCATAGGTAATTCTTCTGCTGCCTACAAAGGGAGCTTTTCGTTGAACGACCTTTTCTATAACCAGGCAGGGGAGAGAGTGACTTTCATGAACCAGGCTGTGTCGTCTTCTGATTTCCTGGGTAATTTCAAGAAAGGACTCAACAGCATCAGCTCTGAATCCTACTCGACTCTTGGCGCTGTTGGCTTCAAGGCGGGGGGAATGTACAATATCGTTGAGGTGAATTTCAGGAACTATCTAAGCGGGAAGCTGCCCTATGACCTGATGCGTTATCTCAAGGATGGAGCTACTTCCTATGATTCTTTCGATCTGAGCGGGCTGCGTGCGCATGCAACTTCCTTTGCGGAGATCGGCATCACTTCTTCGTGGAAACTCAACCGCAAGCTTACGATCGGGATGCGGTTCAAGGGTGTGATCGGCCAGCAGAATTCCTACATTGACATGGACAGGATGGTTATCAAACACATTGGTAATGAAGGTCTTCCTGGTAGTACGCTGGAAGTTTCCGCCGATGGAGTACTGGCTTCCGCTTATGATGGCTATGAAATCGCTTCCATGCCGGCGTCAGAGGGCTCTTCTGTGGCGTTGATCGATCTGCGGAACACTCGCGTGGGCGAACCCAAGGGAATCATGAATGGCTATGGTGTGGGTGCTGATGTGGGAATCCTTTATGACGATAGTTCCTGGCAGTTGTCGGCTTCTTTTTCGGACATCGGCTGTATTTTCTGGTTCCATAACCTTTATGGCCATGCCCCGCTGTCTACTCGCAGTATCCAGGCCAACTTCACGCCTCACACCCATGGGACCAAGCCGATTTACAATGAGTTCTCAGACATGGGTGCCCTTCTTGGCGATGCTTTCGGCTTTGTCATGGAAGATGAGTACCAGGCTCTCGGCTTGCTTCCTCTGACGGTTCGTCTTGGTGCCAAGTACCTCTATCTGTCCGACCTTTCTTTCGGTGGACTGGCGACTTTCCGTTACGATGACATCTGTCCTTATTTCGATCTTCGTGGAAGTGTCGATTACAAGCTTTCCAAGAGTATTGAACTTATCGGGAGCATAGGTGGCGGTACGCATGGGATCAGCGCTGGTGTCTTTGCCAATCTCAAGTGGAAGTTCATCAATCTTTTTGCCGGTACCGACAATTTGTTCGGGACTGCCGGTACTGCTTTCGTTCCTTCCTGCAAAGGTGCACCCAATGGTGCCTTCGGCCTCAACATCATCTGGTAGGGCATCAATCTGCATTCCGCTGCCGAACTGTAAAGTCACGTTTTCGTCCAAAACCTTCCCGTAGAGTTCCATGGTGAACTGCAAGGTCACGTTTTCGTCCAAAGTCTTCCCGTAGAGTTCTGCGGAGAGCGAATGGTTGGTGGTGGCTGTAGGGGGTTGCACCGCCGCTTCGCGGCCCCACCGTTCGCTTCGCTCCGGTTCCCCCTCTTAACATGCCGAGGGTGGCAGTGGTGCACCCCCCTGCAGCCCCCCCCAACCACAGCAACAATCCCCAACACCAAGATGTGATGCGTAATGGTTTGATTATTGGCGACTTATAAAAATGAGCGTCTCCGGATGGAGATGCTCATTTTTGTATTTAGTTGAATATAAATAGGTTGCGTGTCACTAGAACGAATAGGCTCCCGGACCGACTTCGTGGATGGTGTAGCTCTCGTCCGACATGGGATTCTTCGATGCGGCTTCTAGGCTCTTAGGCACATAGACCGTCGCAGTCGTCCCGAACGGAACAGTCACATCGACCTTCACATTCGTCCCATCATGGCTGACATGCGAAATGACCTCGCCGTATGGAGTCATAGTCGAATACCTGACATCCCCAAGCTGACTCGAAGGGATCGGACGCACAATGATGTGCTTGAATCCAGGCTGAGCCGGATCAGTGTCCACTCCGGCCAGGACCCTGGCGAACCAAGTCAGGCCACCACCGAACATCGGATGATTCCTTGAATCCCTGCCGTTCCACTGCTCCCAGGTGGTCGTAGCACCCTGCTCAAGCCACCATCCGAAGCTAGGGTAGTCGCGCTGGTTCATTATCGTGTAGGCAAGGTCTCCCATTCCGTTCATGGACAGGGTCTCGAACAAGAACCGCGTCCCGATTATGCCAGTGTTGAGATGCCCGTTACACTTGACCTCCAGTTCATCTTTCAAAGTGGCCAGCACATCTTGCTTGCGCTCTTCAGGTACACCCATGTACAGAGCAAAGATATTGCTTCCGTAGAAGCCATAAGACTTCTCCTCTGCATTGTAGAAAGTGTCATGGAACGCTGAACGGATCTTCTCGGCCAGGTTTCCGGCCTCGCGTGCAAGCCCATCATTTCCTACTGCCTTTGCAGCAAGGGCCGTGTTCCTGGCACACAGCCAGTAAATGAATGTGTGGACCAAACTTTCGTCAGGAATACCGTTCCCAGCATAGGAATCATCAATGTGCGGCGGCAGCCAGTCACCGAGATTGTACCAGTAAAAAGGATTCCCGTCCGGAGTTGTCTTGGCCACCAGGATGGTACCGTCTGGTTTAGTCCAGGTTCCCAGATACTTCAGGTAGCCCTTCATTCCTTCAAGGCTCTTCTCGAGTACGGACTTGTCTCCGTAGCGTAGGTAGAACTCCCAGGGCATCACGCAGATGGCTGCACCCCATGCAGGGCCTCCTCCGCACATCGGCTCCCAAGGGGCTCCGTTCGGCACATACCCGGTCTCGGGATGCTGGCTCCCGATCACGTCTCCGATCCATTTATTGTAGAAAGAAGAAGCGTCGAAGTAGGAAATCACGGATGCAATCGCCACACATCCGTCACCGGTGTAGGGAAGCCTCTCCCTATGGGGACAGTCAGAAGCCGTAGCACTGTGCATGTTGTCCATCTGTGCCCGCTCGAAGATCTCAAGGATTTGAGCGAACATGGGATTGGAACTCTCGAATGTGGTGTTGACCGGAACGTCGGTGTTAACCGCCTCGGCGGTTACCTGTTCTGCTGTCAAGTTCTCTATCCCTGACACGATTGCCTCCCTGAACACGAACCAGGTGAATCTGGGCGCGTATTCGACAGGCTTGCTGTCGGCGAAAATGTATTCGCAAGCAGGACTGGGATATTCACAGATATAGTTGATCTTCAGTGTGTCGCCAGCATTTCCGGTGATTCCTTTGAAGTGGGCCCATCCGGAAATCATCTTGCCGAAATCGATCTTGTAGGACCCGTCTTCCAGCTTTTCGAAAGTGACAGGCTTGAACACTTCAGTGACCTTGTCGGTCGGACCGTTGTTGGCAGTAAGGGCACCGTCAGGAGCCGTCCTTTCAACTGCAGCCTGCCATGAAGAATCGTCGAACCCGGCCTTGTCCCAACCGGGTTGTTCCTCACGGGCGTCATAGACCTCACCAGCCCAGATGTCACCAAAGATGAAAGGAGACTCGGCCGCCTTCCAGGAAGTGTCGGTACAGACGGACTCTGTGTGGCCATCCTTGTACGTGAGTTCCACCCTTGCGATCAACCTGGGAACGCCGTACGGCTCGCATTGGGCTGACTGGGCTGTCGGCCTGGTGTGGAAATAACCGTTTCCCAAAGTGACACCTATGGCATTGGAACCTGCCTTCAGCATCCCGGTAATGTCATAGCAGAGGTAGAGGGTACGATAGGCCGTAACCTCAGGATCGAGTGGAATCCTGGGATTCTCTCCGAGGAAAGGCCTGAGAGTGTAGTCCGTCAAGCCAGGCGCAAAGAAGTCTTCACCGACTTTAGCTCCATTGACGCGCGCCTCGAAGTAGCCAAGTCCGCTGATGAACACCTTCGCGCTTTCAAGCCCGCTTCCGACCTTGAATTCCTTGCGGAACATGGGATAGCGGGTGTACCACTCACCCCTCTCATCTTTCTGCCAGGGAGCGCCTATCCATTTGGCCCCCCAGCCATCCTTTTCCGGACCTGTAGTCCAACGGGAAGGCTTACTCCAGGCGGTAGGCTTGCCATCCTTGTCCCATACCCGTACTTTCCAGGAATATTCCTTCATAGGTTCCATCCCGGGGCCGGCGTAAGGTACCAGATGGGACTCATCTGATTCAGTCTTGCCTGAATCCCAGATTGTAACGTCCTTGATGTCAGTCACGATGATCTGATAAGCCGTCTGTTCAGTTGTATTGATCCAACTGAGTCTAGGGGTGGCAGTGACGTCGATCACGACATCTCCTTCTTGGAAATCACACCTGAGAGACGTAGGTGCATTGGTGGCACAACCTGCAAGAAGCAGAAGTGACCATAAAAGAAAACCCTTTTTCATCTCTAAGAAACTGTTTTATATTGATTATGATATCTTGTCATCGTTTGAAGGTGAGTGTTCCGCCATGCATTATGTCCTGGTAGGTTATGAAAGGTGCCGGAAGTTTCTTCCCGTTCAGCAGGACTTCCTTGACATTGTTGCCTGGACCAGGCTTCCCATCAAGCAGTACCGTGAAAGTGTTCCCGTTCTCCAGGTGAAGGACGGCTTTCCGGTGCAAAGGGGCGCCGAGAGCGAAGACTCCAGATGCCGGGTCGACCGGATGGAATCCAAGGCTGCTCAGGATGAACCATGAGGACATCTGGCCGCAGTCCTCGTTGCCCGAATATCCGGCCGGTGTGTCCAGGTACTGCGTCCGCATTACCTCATGCGCGTACATCTGCACCTTCTCTGGGTGGTCGGTGTAGGCATAAAGGTAGATGTAGTTGTGCACCGGCTCGTTTCCATGGGCATACTGTCCGATCCGGCCGGAAGACTGCATGCTGGCAACGACTGACGGGTCCGCCTTCCACTGGAACAGCGAATCCAGCCGTGCCTCAAAGGCCTTCTTACCGCCCATGAGTTCGATCAGGCCTTCCATGTCGTGAGGGACAAAGAAACGGTATTGCCATGCATTGCCTTCCATGTAAGGGTCTCCGTTCGGACCATAGGCGAACGGGTCGAACGGCTCCTTCCATTTTCCGGAGGCATCTTTCGCCCTGAAGAACAATGTCTTTTCGTCGAAAAGGTTCCGGTAGTTCTGCGACCGCTTGCGGAAATATGCGGCATCCTCCGTCCTGCCGAGTGCCTCGGCCAAGGATGCCACACAGGCATCGTTGTAGGAAATCTCCAGGGTGCTTGCAACTGAGAAGGCCTGAGTCTCGTACGGAATGTAGCCAAGGCGGTCGAGCTCGGCGAAAGGCGAACTCTCGTGCTCCCTAAGAGAAGTGGCTTTGACTGCCTCGAACGCCTTATCACGGTCCACTCCGGGAAGCCCCTTCAGCGCAGCGTCCACCACCACAGGAATGGCGTGATTGCCTATCATGCAGTAGATGTCCGTCCCCCAATAGGAAATCATGGGCAGGTAGCCGTAGATGTCGAAGAACGTCAGCAGGCTGCGCACGAAGGCGCCGTCACGGGTGGGCTGGAGGATCGTGTAGAGTGGATGGGCGCTTCGGAACGTGTCCCAAAGAGAATATGTGGTGAAATAGTCCGTCCCTTCAGGCATCTTCCGGATGGCATGGTCAGGACCGGTGAACTGCCCGTCGATGTCTGAGAAGACGTTAGGCTGGATGAATGCGTGGTACATCCGGGTGTAGAAGATCCGTTTCTGAGCTACGTCCCCTTCGATGTCCACCTTGGCGAGTTCCTTCTCCCATGATTCGTCGGCAGCACTCCGGACAGCGTCAAAATCCCATCCAGGGTTCTCGGCATCGAGGTTGGCGGCTGCGCCGGCACTGCTGACGGTGGAGAGACCGACCTTGACTATGAGTGGCTCTCCTGTATCCTCGAAGTTGAGGAATGCCTTTACTTTCTTTCCATGTACGACCTCCGCCTTATGATAGACGTTCTTGGAACGCATCCACCAGGAGCCGGGGACATATTCACGCCATAGGTACCAGTCCTTGACCGGGCGGGAGAACCGGATGCAGAAATAGACCTTGCGAAGCCGCTCCCATCCCGTGCTGATCTTGTAGCCGACGATGGTGCAGGGGTCCGTGAACTTTATCTCGGCGTCCAGCAGCGCCGTGTTCAGGCCAGGCTGCCAGTAGCTGTAGATGATGCCTCCGTGGACCAGGTCCAGCAACAGGTTGTTCTCCGTTCCTTCCGGGAAGGTATAGCGGTGCATCCCGGTACGCACCGTCGCGGTCAGTTCAGCACCGACGCCGTAGTCGGCCAGCCGTACGCGGTAGTAGCCGGGTGCGGCCTCCTCCTCTGCATGGGAGAAGGCTGAACTCTGGTCGGAAGCTTCCAGCATCCCTTCGAGCGGACGTCCGGTGGGCATCACCAGGATGTCCTGGAGGTCGGCCGCTCCAACACCGCTCTGGTGCGTGTGGCTGAATCCGAAGATCCTGTCGCGGCCGTATTCATAACCTTCATGAGTGACTGAAAAGTCTTCCACGTCGGGACTCAGCTGGACCATCCCGAATGGTACAGTAGCGCCCGGGAAAGTGTTGCCGGCCAGGCTCCCGCCATCGACGGCTCCGGTCCCTACGAAGGGATTGACAAAGCTGGTACGCCGCTCCGTGGAATCTCCCTCGAAATCGAACCGGTACAGGAACACATCTCCGTTCTCTCCAGGGTAGGAGACGTAAACGCCGCCGTCCCATCCGCAAACTCCTTCTGGTTCGTAGGGGCACACCGTGTCGTCCGTCCTGAAATTCCAAGTCCTGCCGGTGGACGGCTCATTGATAGTAAGGTAAGTGGGTTCTCCGGCGAATCCGCAGGGAAAGAACTGGTAACCCTTATATGCGCAGGAGCCTTGGTGTACGACAGGGTTGTTCATCAGCCCGGATGATTCCTTTCCTTCCACCGTCAGGTGGACGGTCTTCCGTTTCTTGGACGGGATGGGGAAATCCCACACTTTCCCGTTCCAATGCATGCAAAGCCTGCCGGTCCTTTCGTCAACGAACCAGCCGGTCCCGCACTGGACTGGGACAGGCGTGTCCGTGAGGAAGATACGCTGCACTTCGACTGCATGGTCAGTGTAAAGGTCGTACACATAGCAGGACCCGTCGTAGGTGCAGTCGGAGACGTAGGCCATCGGGAACTGCGACTTCGATGAATATTTCTCCGTGCCGAAGGAGGCGTTGTTGCAGTGGGATTTGTTTCCCGGCAGGTAATAGGATGAAATGAAACTTTCCTTGTCCAGGTCATAGACAAGGACCTGGCCGCCGTGATGGAACACGAAGGCGTACCCGTCACGGACGAGGAGTCCCTGGACGTGCCCATCGACATGTACCTCGGACGGCGTGATCTTTCCCAGGTTCAGGACGAGGGAATGGCGCACTTTAAGCCCATCTGCGTGGGCTACGCATGACAGGAAGACTGCAATCAGTACGATGCTGAGACGAGAGTGCTTCATGTTCAGTCGTTTCCGGTTGATCCAAATAACTCGGGGAGGTCCTTGAGAGCCTGTTCGAACATTGCCTTGCTGCCTTTTTCGTTAGGATGGTGCCATACCTGCCATCCATTGAACTGGGTTGGAGGATAGTCTTCCCAGAACATCATGGTCTTGTCCACTTCTTTCCCGTCTCCTTTCTGTGAGGTGGCCAGGTCGAAACGGGCTCCGTCCAGGTTTTCCTTCTGCCTGACGGTCTCTATGATGGCATTGACCGCTACCTGTGTCCCGCTCTCGTTCGAGGGAATGCTGTTGAGGATCGGGATGGAACCCATGGATTTGATGTACTTGACCAACTCTGTCAGGTTCGATTCGGTGTCACCGCCATTAGTCCCGATTGTCACCATCACGTATTTTGCCTTTATGTAAGGCAACTCGTTCTTGATGTAATTGAGGACCTCGTTGATGGTGCATCCTCCACGGCCGCTTGAAATGGCATTGCCGCCGAGCCTGTTGATCATGAGCTGGGTCCAGGCGAGAGGGAAGAGGCTCGTCGGGTAGTAGCACTCAGGCTGGGTGATGGAGTCGCCGTAGATAAGCAGCCGGACGGCGCTCTTGGGAGACTCTACCGTAATTCTCTTGACGAGCATTGAAGTTCCGCTTTCCAGGCCGAAACAATAGTAGTCCCATTCTGGACCGACGGTGAAACTGTTCTCATTGACAACACCCTGTCGGACTCCTCCGGGGCCGTCATTGACGGCGGAAACTTCTGCACTTTTCCTTCCTGCTGCGTCGAGGATGCGTACGGTCGCCTTTTGGTATTCATGTATGATCTCTACGTCATACTCCTTGTCTCCTTTGAGGAACGGCACATCAACGGCAGTCTCCGGACTTGTCATTATCGTCATCGTCTTTCCTGGTACGTCCACCTTGAGGGTAAAGTCCTTCTCGCTAGACTGGAAAAGACAGACAGCGTTGGAGGAAGGCTTGATCCTGTAACGGACCAGACGCGTTCCCAGGGCGTAGAAGCGGTTCAAACGTACAAGATTCCCGGTCATCCCAACCAGAAGTCCGTCACTTGCGTAGTCTGCCACCCCGTTCAATGCAAGGTCCGTCAACCGGTTGTCCCTGGACGGCTTCCCATCGTACAGCTTGGCAGGGTTACTGTAAGGCCCTCTGTCTTGTCCAGTGGCTATAGATGGGAGAATCGTCAACATCAGCAGCAATGCCAATGTAAGCCAGCGGCTGCCAGAGGGAATACCATGGCAGCCAGAAAATAGTTTCAGAGTCATGAGACCCTAGCGTTTCACCATCAGGGGAACGCTGGAGAAGCCTTCGGGACGGTCATACAGTTCGCAGTGGCAGTCGCCCAGATGCTTTACCTTGAATCCGTTGGCTTTGTACTCCTCGTAGTTGAAGGCATTCAGTTCGTCGATGGCGATCTGGTGGAATTTGTCGAAATCAGGCCACCATTCCCATCCGCTTCCGAAGTCATTGTAGAGGAAGGCGTCGGCACACTGCTTGCCCAACTCCGGAGTCACGTAGAAAGCACCCATCGCGAGGACATTCACCCCGTTGCCTGTAATGGCACGGAAAGCGGCCGGGACAGATTCAACCACGCCTGCATGTACGCCAGGGCATTTGCTTGCGGCGATGTGTATTCCCATGCCGGTGCCGCAGAAGATCAGGGCACGCTCGAACTCCTTCTCGGTGATCATGGCTCCTACCCTAAGGCCGATGCGGTGGAACATCAGTTCCGTGTCGTCCGGGTCGGAGTCGGCCTTTACGCCGATGTCCGTCACGGTCCAGCCTTTCTTTTCAAGGTATGACTTGATCTCTTCTTTAAGAGGATAGCCGGCGAAGTCTGCGGCCATCAAGATTTGTTTGTCAGCTACGGTTTTCATTCGATATGGATTTTATGTAACCTTACACGTGCGCTATGGAATAGACGGGTGCTATCTCGGAGAGCCTGTCGCGGCCGTTCAGGCCGTCGAGTTCGACTATGAATATGAATTCGTTCACCTTGACACCATATTCCTTTCCTCCGATGACTAACTTGGTCTCGGACAATGCCTTGGCGATGCCTTCGGCGGTGCCTCCGGTGGCCAGGACATCATCAACGATGGAGATGTGGAACACTCCGTCCTCGGCTTTGCCTGCAGCGATGTCGGAATTGCGGTAGATGAGCTTGTCGGCCCCATATTCCTTCATGATCTCGATTGTCTGGAGGTCGTCTCCGCTGAAGGGAAGCTTCCCGCGTTTGCGGAAGAGGACGATGTTGTCCACACCGCAGTCAGCGATCAGCAGGGGAGAGGCAAACAGGAAGGCCCTGGCTTCGGGGCAAGCTACCGAAGGGGCGGTGACGAGGCGGCCGACTTCAGCGATTACTTCGGCGAATACTTTCCTGTCCTGCAGGTAAGGGATGATGTCCACGAACTTTATCCCCGGAGTGGGAAAGTCCTGGTAGAATTTCAATGATTCTTCAAACATGATTGTTGAAAACTTTGTGGATTATTGCATAACAAAGATATGGATTTTCTCTGAGTATCGGGTTAAATTTGTAAAGAGATTGTCATGCAATTTTCTATTACACTTAAATAATTATGTCAACAAAACACTTTCTTGCCGTCGCTGTTGCGGCGCTGGCTTTTTCTCTAGGAGCGAAAGCCCAGACCAACGTACAGACCTTTTACGACTTCGGAAAGGATCGTAACTATGTGACTACCACTTTCGAGATGTTCAAGGGTGACAAGTTCGGAGACACCTTCTTCTTCATCGACCACTACTACAACAGCACTGACAAGAATCTGAAAGTCCCGAATGCCAGCGGCGCTATCAACGGCAGCTACTTCGAGATTGAAAGAGGACTCAATTTCTGGCAGGACAGCAACCTCAAAGACCTGAGCGGTCACATTGAATATGACGGAACGACCTGGGGACAGGGCACATGGTGCTTCGGAGCCAAGTATTTCTTCCATTCAGCGGATTTCTCCAAGACACTCTCCCTGTATGCCATGTACGAGACATTCCGTGGCTTCGGTGAGGCGGACATCCCGATCAAGTTCACCGCAGTGTGGGGCCTTAGCAATCTCTTCGGGGTCAAGGGACTTACCTTCAAGGGATTCGCCGACCTTTGGGGCAACAACAACATCTGGGGCCTCGGGGATGAGACGAAATTCACCTTTCTGACCGAGCCTCAGCTCTGGATGAACCTCGGAAGCGTGTTCGACGGCCATCTTGACATCGGTACCGAGATCGAGATTTCATGCAACTTCGCTGGCAACAAGGGCTTCATGGTCAATCCTTGCGCCGGTCTCCGTTGGGCATTCTAACCACTTGAAAACCACTTAAAAACATATAATAACCATGGCTGAAACCAAAACAGCGGCCCAGCCCCAGGAAAAGAAAGGCTGGCTGACAAGACTATTCGGTTTCGACGGCTCGAAGATGAAGGTCTCGACTGAGATCCTTGCGGGTATCACCACCTTCCTGGCGATGTCCTATATCTTGGCCGTCAACCCCTCTATCCTTGCCGACACCGGCATGGATAAGAATGCTCTGTTCACCACTACCGCGGTAGCTTCGATCATTGCCACCCTCGTGATGGCAATCTATGCCAAGCTGCCGTTCGCATTGGCTCCCGGCATGGGCCTTAATGCTTTCTTCTGCTATTCAGTGTGTCTTGGAATGGGCTACTCATGGCAGTTTGCGCTTACCGCAGTCCTCATCGAAGGCCTCATCTTCGTCATCCTGACTCTGACGAATGTCCGTGAAGCGATCGTGAATGCACTGCCTCTTTCCATGAGAAAAGCTATCGGGGCCGGTATCGGCTTGTTCATAGCCCTCATCGGACTCAAGAGCGGTGGCATCGTCGTCGGCAGCGAGGCCACCCTCGTGGACCTTGGCACCCTCACAAGCGGACCTGGCCTTCTTTCGGTCATCGGATTGGTAATCACCGGCATCCTTGTAATCCTCAACATCCCCGGAGCCCTGCTGATCGGCATCATCGCCACCGCCCTGATCGGAATCCCCATGGGAATCACCAAGCTCAGCGGCTTCATCTCAGCTCCTCCGAGCATGGCCCCGATTTTCTGCAAGTTCGATTTCAGCCAGGTGTTCAGCCTTGACATGCTGGTCGTGGTGTTCACCTTCCTCTTCGTAGACATGTTCGACACCATCGGAACCCTTGTCGGTGTGACTACCAAGGCCGACATGGTCTATGAGACTGGAAAGCCTCTCCGTCTCAACCAGGCTTTCCTTGCTGACGCCATCGGTACCATGGCTGGTGCAGCTCTTGGAACCAGCACCGTGACAACCTATGTTGAGAGTGCTTCGGGTGTTGCCCAGGGAGGTCGCAGTGGCCTTACCGCCGCCGCGACGGCAGGATGCTTCATCCTTGCACTCTTCTTCGCCCCAATATTCACGGCCATCCCCGGGTCGGCTGTCTGTCCCGCCCTGGTGATCGTGGGTCTCTTCATGCTGAGCCCTATAAAGGACATTCCTCTCGAGGACTTCTCCGAGTCGATTCCGGCCTACCTTACGATGATCCTCATGCCGATGACATATTCCATTTCCCATGGCATCCTCATCGGACTCATCTCCTATGTGGTCCTGAACCTCTGCACCGGAAAGACAAAGAAGGTAAGCCCTTTCATGATTGTGTTGGCGATTTTATTCGTTCTAAAGTATATTTTCCTGTAAACTGTTGTTCGATAGCAAATTAACAACATCGTTACATGCTTGTTGATAACTTTAGCATTTAATTTAACGAAGAGAGCGGTTTATCTGCTATATTTGCTACAGAAGATGGTTCGGGCTGCCGTTGACAGTCCGAACCTCTTTACCCCCAACGACAGGAAAATAACATAAAACTAGATATATAATATGGATGTAACTGTACGTAAGACCAACGGTTCGTTCGAAGAATACGATAAGGTCAAATTGATGAATGGGATCCGCGAGGCCTACAAGACGGCCGGTGAGGAGTGCCAGGAGGCTGTCGTTGTCTCAATCGCGGAGAATCTCTACATTTATGACAAGATCACAAGCCGTGAGATCAGGCGCCAGGTCGAGGAAAGCCTGATGTCCATCAACAAGAAAGTGGCTGTCGCCTACATCGAGAAATTCGATGCAGGTCTGGATCTTCGCAAGAAAAGGGATTTCATCAAGGACTACATCGCTGCTTCCAACGCCGCCACTGGTTCCAAGTTCGACGCCAATGCCAATGTAACTCGCAAGAACATTGTCACCCTCGGTCAGGAGCTCTACAAAGAGAACAACATCAAGCAGAACCGCTACATCAT
>CADBMD010000025.1 GCA_902795735.1 uncultured Bacteroidia bacterium | reverse complement strand
GCCATATTCATCAAGGTCTCCCCTTCTCCATGCCTCTGCACCCCTGCAGACCCTGTCATATTCACCATACCAATGCTCGGCACGCCTGCGCCATGTCTCGGGGAGACGGTCCTTATACTCCTCGAAGATGCTGACAGGCACTTCCCGCAGGTTCGTCTCTGAGAACTTGCCATATTCCATGCCAGCATAAGCTTTCAAGGCATAGGCTGCGCTGCGGCATTCATCGACCCGCATGTTGAACTTGCTGCCGGCAAGAGTGCGCTCCACCCCGCTGAAGAAAATGGCTATCTCATAGGGTTTCATGCCTGGTGCCGAAGGAATGAGTTCATAGCTGTCATCCTTTGTGTCAAGGTAGAGAAGATGGTCCTTCTTGGAAAAGACTTCGCAACTCTGGTCCAACTTTCCGCAAGAGACGCCCACATAGTCGTTCTCGGCGGCTTTAGCCATGTTTATCAGTTCCAGGTCTTCAAGATGGATTCCGTTCACCCTGCACAAGGCCTTCATGAAGGAAATTATCACCGCTGCGGAAGAAGACAGCCCGCCTATGGGCAGGGAACCTTCGATGACTCCGCTCAGGCCGACACGGAGGGGGTAAGCGGAGGCAAGTTCCTTGGTCGCCCCGCGAAGATAGTCGGCCCAGTCGTCCTGCTTCTCCTCCGGGACTGCCCGGACATGCCACTGGGCCCTCTTCCTGAACTGAAGGGAAGAAAGCTCGATGACGCCGTTCTGCTTTGATGAATATGCGATGCTGATCCCCTTGTCGATGGCAAATCCTGTGATCTTGCCAAGCTGATGGTCAGAGTGGGCACCTATTGGGCACACCCTATAAGGGCAGAAGGAAACCCCTTCGGGCTCCCTCCTGTACGTTTCCCTGAATCTGCGGGTGCAATCCATCTCTTACAAACGTGCTTTGATGGCCTTGGTCTGCTCTTCGTAGCCAGGCTTCTCAAGCAGTGCGAACATGTTCTTCTTGTAAGCTTCGACACCGGGCTGGTTGAAAGGATTGATCCCAAGGACATAAGCGCTGATTCCGCAGGCATATTCAAAGAACTGGAAGATGCCTCCGAGATTGAACTCGCTCAGGTTCTCGATGGATATTTCAAGCTGGGGCACGCCACCGTCGATGTGGGCGAGTTTGGTGCCGAGCTGGGCCATTGCGTTGCAATGCTCCACACTCTGGCCCGCAAGGTAATTGAGTTGGTCAAGATTCTGAGGATCGCTGCCGATGGTCACGCTGCGGTTGCTCTTCTCAACCCCGACGACAGTCTCGAACATTATCCTCTCGCCTTCCTGGATGAACTGGCCCATGGAATGGAGGTCAGTCGTGAAATTGACGGATGCAGGGAATATTCCCTTGAGGTCCTTGCCTTCAGACTCGCCGAAAAGCTGCTTCCACCATTCTCCGAGGTACTGGAGCTTGGGGTTGTAGGCGACCAGGATCTCTATCTTCTTGTCCATCTGGGAATAGAGGAGGTTCCTCATGGCTGCGTACTTGACTGCCGGGTTTTCTTCTGAGCGTACTGAGCAAGCCTCTTCCATCTCCTTCGCTCCGGCGAGCATCTTGCGGATGTCGAAACCGGCGAGGGCGATGGGGAGAAGTCCGACAGGAGTCAGGACGGAATAACGGCCGCCTACATTGTCCGGAACCACGAATGCCTTGTATCCTTCCTGTGTAGAAAGGGTCTTGAGGGCGCCCTTCCTGGCATCGGTGATGGCGACGATCCTTTCGGAAGCATCAGAGTAAGTCTTCTCTATGTATTCCTTGATGATCCTGAATGCTACGGCAGGCTCAGTGGTGGTGCCGGACTTTGAGATGACTACGGTGGCAACGTTCCGCTCCTGGACAAGGTCCATGAGTTCTGCCAGGTATTCTTCAGAAAGATTGTTGCCTGCAAAGACTACTTCAGGGGCATCCTTCTTTCCGGAAAGCTGCTTTGCGAAATTGTGGGAGAGGGCCTCGATGGCGCAACGTGCTCCGAGATAGGAGCCACCGATGCCGATGACGACGACAAGGTCGATGCCCTTTGCCTTCCAGCTGTCGCGGACGGCTTCACATTCCTCGATGAGTGACTCGGGGGTCTCTGAAGGAAGATGCTTCCAGCCAAGGAAATCATTTCCTGCACCGCTTCCGCTTTCCAGGACATCCAGAGCCTCAAGGGCCTTACCAACATAAACCTTGTAATCTGCATCTTTGACGAAGGAGCTGCAACCTCCCAAATTGACTTTTACCATATTTATAAACTATTAGATTTCCAATTTTCTACAGTTTACAAAAATAACCATTTTCCAAGAAATCTCAGAAAGAATATTCTTATATTTGCATTAACCGACAACACTTAAAACATCTGATATGCACAAAATCATCCGTCTTGCAGCAATCGCTGCAATCGCAGCCGTTGCTGCTTCATGCTCACACAAGGTAGCTATCACGGCCCACAGAGGTTACTGGAACTGCGAAGAAGCAGGTTTTGCCGAGAATTCCATCAAGTCCCTCGAACTCGCCCAGAAATATGGCCTGTGGGGCAGTGAATTCGATGTCCACATCACTTCCGACCTCGTCCTTGTCGTCCACCACGATGCAGCGATCCAAGGCAAGAAGATCTGGACCCACAACTACTCCGACTTCAAGGACTACCGGCTCAAGAACGGTGAAAAGATGCCTACCCTCGACGAATACCTTACCCAAGGAGAGAAGGGCGGTACCGTCCTCGTCTTCGAGCTAAAGTCCCAGATCGACAAAGCCCATGAAGACTATATGGTCGACAAGAGCATCGAGGCCCTTAAGGCTCACAACTTGTTCGATCCCAAGAAAGTGATCTTCATCTCGTTCAGCCGCAACATCTGCGAACGCGTAGCAGCCCTCTGCCCCGGTTTCACCAACCAGTACCTGGAGAAAGACCTGACTCCTGACGAGGTGATCGCCAAGGGCATCAATGGCATCGACTACCACTATAGCGCTTTCAACGAGCATCCCGAGTGGATCGAGCAGGCACACAAGAACAAGATGAGCGTGAATGTCTGGACCGTCAACAAGAGGGAGGACATCAAGAAGATGGCCGACCTGGGTGTCGACTGCATCACGACCAACGAACCTCTCCTCGTCCGCGAAATCCTCGGAGGCAAGGAAAAGAAATAATGGTTATTCGAATATGACTTTCCTGTGGATGTAGTCGTAGCATAGGACATCCTTGCGAACCATGAACCGGTTCATGGAGAGTCCCAGACGCACTATCTTGAACAAGCCGTTCTGGGTGTCAATGCCGTAGTAATTGGCGCAGAAACGGGACTCAAGGTCCTCGCCACGGTCAGAAATCGAATTTCCACGCAGGTTCCCGGCCTGATCTATCGAAAGACAGAGAAGGTCGGGATATTTTGTTGGATAATAGAACATGTCGTTATGGCAATGTCCGGTCAGCCAGACAATGAACTTGACACCCTTATCCACCCATGACTGGACGACATCCGCCAGAGGGTTGGAAGGACCGGAGACATAACCGAATTGTTCGCCAGCGGCGGCCACCCTGCTTCTCATGGAAAACCTCTTGTTGGCTATGTAGGAATGGGTAGCAGGGGTGTGGAAATTGCACACATCCCCCGTCTTGAGATCCATGACGCGGCCACCCTTGGGACTCTTGTTATAGACGAAGCGATGCTTTTCTTCATTCCATGTTTCATTGTCCCCTTCCAGGTCATCCAGCGGGAAATGAGTAGCCACTATGACTGAATAGCCGAAAGCCGGATCGGAAGGATCCAGGGTGTCTTCGAGCCTTGCGGAAAGCCAGGTCTCCTGCTCGCTGGAAAGGTAGCGGAGCCCGTCATTGAAATGCATGCAGTCCAGGCCCAGCAGCCTTATCTTTGCTTCCTGGAAATCCTTGTGCCAGAAACAAGACTTGTAATAAGGACTTGACGGATTGTCCCAACCATTGGGCATCACATAGCCAAGTTTGTCGATATATTTGGCGAAATAAGTGTCGAAGTCCCATTGCTTCCCGTAAAAATCCCAGTCTGCGGACCCTTCCAGGTAGCCATGATCGTTGGATTTGACAGCACTGTCATGGTTTCCGAGGACGAACATGGATTTCTCTGGGAGACCAGATGAGAGCCACCAGCGGACATCCTGGGGATACTCCTTGGTGCCGTCTGCATAATAGAGTACGGAATCACCTGTCGCAAGGACGGCGTCGATGTAAGGGCCATACTTGCCTATGACCTCTTTGATCCTGGAAGCAGCTATGTCATCCCCATGGATGTCGGAATAATGAAGGATTCCGAGAGAGGCCGACTTAACCTTTGAAGGAGAAGCGACATAACGTGCCTGCCTTATCTTGTTGAGAACCTGATCCGAGGCATCAGCGGCAGGGACCGCGGCCTTCACCTCGGATACAGGGGCTTCTGAAGACGAAGGTGCTGACGGGATTCCAGTACCGGTCTCCTTGCCGACCAGTTCGGAAGGGGCAAGGGCTACGCCTACCGAGGCCATTGCCACGGATTTCAGGAACTTTCTTCTATCTTGCATCTGAAACTATTTTAACTCTTTGATCTTGATGTTCTTGTACCAGACCTCATCGCCGTGGTCCTGAAGCAGGATATATCCTTCTTCATAATTTCCGAAATTCGGCCAGTCCTTGTACTTGCTGTAAGCCACGAGTGCATTCCATTCCTGGTTGTTGCGTTCGTACTCCAGCAGCTTCACATCATTGAGCCAATGCTCGACATGGTTGCCTTGGACCACGACCTTCGCCGTATTCCAGGAATTGATGTCGAACGGTTTGTCTTCCGGAGCAGGAATAAGGTCATAGAGCGACCCCAAGGTCCTGTTGCCCTTTACACCAAGCTTCGCGTCCGGATGCCTCAGGTCATCCAGCACCTGGAACTCGCAGCCGATGGCCGAACCGGCGCCCTTGTTGAGAGTAGGGTCGACAAAGTACTTTATGCCGCTGTTGGCTCCTTCGGTGATCTTGAAATCGACCTTCAGGATGAAATTCTTGTAGAGACGGGTCGTAATGATGTCGCCGCCATTGGTGGATTCTCCCCCGTTGCCAGGAAGGACTTTCAAGACTCCGTCTTCGATCTCCCAGCCTTTCTCGGGGAATGCGTCAAGCTTGGCGCCTCGCCATCCTTCGGTGGTCTTGCCATCCCAAAGCAGGGCCCAGCCATCCTTTTTTTCCTTGCGGGTAAGGGTGTTGTCGTCGCTCTTGTCCCCGGAAGAACAGGCTGACAGGCAGAGAGCCGCAGCCATCAAAGCCAATGCAATCTTTTTCATATCCTTCAAAATTACATCTTGTAGAACTCTTCCCATCCCCTGCGAGGAGGCAGGCCTACGAGCATCGCATTGGCGAAGTCGTTATTGGTAAACTGCTTCGTCCTTGGATCGAAATACAACTGGGCGTTGAGCCTCTGGGCAATGACGCCGAGGCAGAAGACCTGTGAAAGCACACCGTTGATTTCGAACGGGGACCTGGTCTTCTCGATTCCCTGGCACGCAAGGAGGAAGTTTTCGAAATGGTTGGACGGGCTCTTAGGCACTTCAGGCAGCTTGCTTGCCATGTCCCGTGCGGCTTCCTCCGGAATGATGCTGAGGGTGGAACCATGGCTTCCGCCCTTGAATATAAGATCTTTTGAATATATGATCTTGCCTGGTGAAAGAGACGCTACGGGGCCGTCATTCTGGTTGGACGCCGGGACGTCTGCCGTCGACACTCCGCCGCCATATCCCTTTGGAATCGGAGGAAGGTTGTCCAGACCATCGTACCAGGTCACATCCACGGGAGGCATGCCCTTCCTCTGGGGGAAACGGAAGAGGATGGTTGAAGAATAAGGATAGAAATAGTCATTATGTCCGCTTTCATAGAGCATGCTTATCTCGTAAGGAAGGCCGAGCTCAAGGAATTCATGGACGGTGTCGAGGATGTGAGCGCCCCAGTCTCCGAGGCAGCCCATTCCGAAGTCGTACCAGCACCTCCAGTCACCCTGGTGATACTTCTCGTTATAATCGTGGTAAGGAGTGACTCCAAGCCAGGTGTCCCAGTCCATTCCACGCGGGATAGACTGCTGGGACGGCATCCTGTACATCTTCTTGGCATCGAAATTATGCCAGCGCCTGGAATTGTTCATGTGAGCGGTAACGGCCGTGACATCCTTTATGATGCCGGCATCGAGCCATGCCTTGAACTGGAAATAGTTTGCTTCCGAATGTCCCTGGTTACCGACCTGGGTGGCAAGGTTTGGATGCTTCCTGGCAGAAGCCATCATCAGTTCAGCCTCATGGAAGGTCCTGCACATAGGCTTCTCGATGTAGATGTGCTTGCCTTGGTTCAAAGCCAGCATCGCGATCGGGAAATGGGAATGGTCAGGAATGGCTGCAGCGACAGCATCGAACTCATTGCCACACTTGTCGAACATTTCCCTGTAGTTACGGAATCTCTTAGCCTTGGGGTACATCGAGAGGACCTTCTTGCACTGAGGTCCATCGATGTCGACATCACACAGGGCGACGACTTCAACCATCTCGGTCTTGGCAAACTCGGAGATGATCTGTTCACCGCGGTTTCCTATCCCGACATAAGCGATCTTGACTTTTTCGCCCCTTGGCTTGGCCGCGCCAGCCAGCCCGCCTGCGAACCTTTCTTTACCGAGCATGTCACCCGGAGTCAATGCCATGCCGGCAGATGCCACGGCCATGGACTTAAGAAAATCTCTTCTGTTAAGCATATGGATGTGTTATTAATGAATTATCGGCTAATCTTTCGAAAAATAACAAATTATTCTGAATTTGACAACTGGATTTCCACCGGCCCAATCAGGCCGGACGCTTCCAAAGGTATCGTGTCAAGTTTCCTGCCTACATAATCATGTCCCAGTACAATGTTTGTCCGTGTCCAGGTCTTTCCGTCAGGATTCATTTCATCGCCCGCAACACGGTTGTACCAAGAATTGACAACCTCTATTTCCAGTGTGTTTCTTCCTTTCCGGATGAAGGAAGTGACGTCGATGTCGAAAGGCTTCGTCCAGACTGTTCCGACAAATGTCCCGTTGAGAAAGACATTTGCGATTCCTACATCCTTGACATCGTTCAGCCGGATACGGTAAGAGGTTCCTTCGGAAGGGCCGCCGGGCAGTTCGAATGAATTCTCGTAGGAAGCATGGCCTGAATAGAAGCGGATGCCTTCGTCAGCAAAGGTACTCCAATCGGCAAGGGTGTCGAAGACGACCTTGCCAGGACCGCCCCATTCTGGATCGAAGCAGACAGTCCAGGGTCCTTCGACTTCGGACAGCGTACGGTAGCTCTTGTAATTGCTCAAGGCCTCTCCTCCAGAAGCTTTTGATTTCTTGTTGAAGACTATGATTATGCTTCCATAAGGGTCAAATTCAAGTGGAACTGTCGTCAGGCCATCCGACTGGCTGAAAGCACGGGCATCACGGATAATTCCGTCTAGTGGATTCCAGAGTTCGGGTTGGAAACCGGATACCCTGAAAGTACAAGATACCTTACGGAACTCTGGTTTCTGGTTACTGATGAAATAGACATCCTTGCCTCCGACGACATAATGGATGTAATCGAAATCAGTCTCCGGAGCACCTGACAGGCTGAAATCCTTATGGATCCCTACAGACTGGAGATAGTCTCTGGCAGGACAGTCAATCAGGCCGGATTGCGACAATCCGCCCGCAATCCTTCGGAAATCTTCTTGTGCATCGGCGCCTCCTCGGAGTGAAATGAGCCTGGAAGGCTTCTTTCCAAGTACCACCGCACCCTTATCAATGAGCCCGCTGATTTTCTCCAGTGCTTCCAAAGATAGCGCTCCATGGTCCGGAAGGACCAGGACATGGTATTTCATGCCGGATGGGGCAACGATCTTCCCATCTTTGACAGAAAGTTGGAGAAGGACAGTCTCATCGACTACATCGTAGTCATAACCGGGCAAGACTCCTGCCGGATCCGACTGCTTGTAGGGAAAGACATTCGGGACATGGTCTCCATAGTAGTAAAGGACATCGGCGACGAAACTGCCGTTCTGGGCCATCATCTGGGCCCTGCGGAGATAGTCGAAGAAAGGCCCGGACTCTCCCCACCATGTAACCCTGGGATTGATGTGCGTCCCTGCAAAATACTCCTGTCCCGGGAGTCCCATCGATGACGGTGAGGATGAGAAGGTGTGTAGATAGACCCTGTTCAATCCATCGCAGACTTCGCGGTCGAAGGCTGATTTCTGGTCATGCCACAACTCATCGTTCCAGTGGGGGCCGATAGTGGTGAATGATTCGGCAGCAACTATCTTCTTTCCATAGACATGAGCCGCAGAAGAGGCCTGCTTGACGAAGAAACGGTTGGGATCATTTGGCCTGTGAGGAGAGGGAGACCAGAATTCGCTCATCACGATGTCACTGAAACCATAGTTCGTGATACCGTCCAAGGGGCCTGCATGAGGTCCTGCCGACTCAGGCTGGATACCCATGCCATGTTTGTGAGCAAGGTCGGCGAAACGCTTGTAATGCTTTTGAGCGACAAGATGGGCGATGGTCTTCCTGAAATCCGCAAGGAAGGCATTCGATGTTTCGATGTCACCCACGACGAATCCCCCAAGCACAGGAAGATAAGCGGTCAGGTCGTAACCCATGTAAGCCTTGAACTCATCCCGGAACCCGTCAGTCCAGTTCATTCCACCACACTCCCAGCTGTCAGTTTCCATGTATCTGAGAGTTTTGCCGACATGTTTCCCTGCCGATTCAAGGATGGGCTCGACGACGGTGTTCCAATAGAAATCAAACGCATCTTCACTCATGTAGTCAAGCACGTTTCCTTGCCAACTGTTGCTGGATGTTGATACAGAAGCATTGGTGCATGTATAGCCAATCCTCAAGACCATCCAGCGGCCCTGGGGGAACGACCACTCCAGGGATCCGTCTTCCTTGAGCATTCCTGTGACATCATGGATTTCTTCAAGACCAATCCGGTACGACTCCTGCCCCTCCACATTTTTGTCCGGGCGCTCGTTATCGAGAAGGAAGCGACAGTCAGGAGCAGACCCGCCCAATTCATGGACAGCCGACTTGTAGTCCAGGAAAGTGATGCTTTCTGTTTTGTCATTTTCGTCGAGAGGGAAGGCAAGTACGGCCACATCCTTATAAAATCCCTTGTTCACTCGCGGGAGGCTAAGAGTCACCCTGCGTATTCCTCCTCCTTCCACCTCTGTCCGAGAGAGTGTCACCTGCTTGGCGGCATATTCAGGCGTAACACACGGTCCCCCAAGGTTCCAGCCGCTTTGTATATTGAAGCCGATCTCCAGCCCGAGACGTTCAGCCTCGTCAAGGGCATGTACGAAGAGTTCCTTCCAAAGAGGAGAGCCGTACATCGGCCCATCCGGAATGTCCTTGTTGCCTCGTTGGTTATGGCCCCCGGCATCGAAGATCATAGCGCCCCTGAAATGCCTGGCTTTCATAGCTTCCAGTTCACTTGTAATGGCTTCTTCAGAGACATTTCCATTCAGCCACCACCACCAGCACTCTACGCCATAGGAATCGGCGGGAGAAACGAACTCACGGGACAGCCTGCCTATGGTCCTGGGGGATTCAGTGAAACCAAGGGCCAACAGCAGGACGGCAAAGGATAAGATCCTACAACCTGATTTCATGCTTGCCACAAGAGTATTCCTGACCAGCCACGGTAGCCTTTACGCCTACAGGAAGTTCGAAATGCAGGTTGTTCCCATTGCGTTCGACCACGATGGTGCCATAAGGTGTTTCCTTGGTGATCCTGACCTTCTCCAGCCCATCGGGGACCTGGGGGAGGATTCTCACATGCTTGTATCCAGGTTCGTCGGGAATCAATCCTCCGAGTGCCTGGTAGAACCAGCTTCCTATTCCGTTGAAGCAGTTGTGAAGCCTGCTCCTGTCAGCATTCCAATGCTCCCATGTTCCGGTCGCTCCATTATCCAGCATGTGGAGGTAACCCGGATAACCATGCTGCTTGAGCATGCCGTACATCCATTCGCACTCCCCGGCAAGGGTAGCCCATTCAGTGACAACGGGGACTCCTACCAGTCCTGTCTTGAGATGTCCTTCGTACACGGTGGCCGTGCGCTCGATGAGTTTGTCCCTGACCTGGCCAAACAATTCCTGAGGCACTATGCCAACAAGCATGGGATAAGCCATGTCGATCTGCGAACCACTTGCATAGGTGCAATCTTCAGGATGGTACAAAACCTCATTGATTCTTACGGCCAGGGCATCATAGCGGGCCTTGTAAAGGGCAGCATCTTCCGGATGGCCGACAATCACAGCGATTTGTTCCAGTTCCTTGTAGACCTGGCACAACGAGCAGTTGTTGACAAGGTCGACTGACTCAGGATCGGTCACATCGACGCCTGTCGGGGCAGCCCAGTCGCCAAGGTACCAGTTGCGGTACTCGGTGTTAGGCCACTGCTTCAGAAGCCCGTCAACGGTGTAGGCATCGACATAGTCAAGCCAATGCTTCATTGTCGGGTAGCATCTTTCCAGGAGACGCTTGTCTGCGAAACTCATCCATGCCCTCCAGGGAGCCTGAACGATGAACCCACACCAGTAAGGACCGCCACCGGCGCTGTAGGGGTTGGGGGCGGTGTGGGGAAGGCCTCCGTCCTCCCTGATCACATCATTCCACGCCTGTAGCCAGTTGACATACAAAGGAGCCGAATCGAACATTATCTGGAAGGAAAGAGCCGAAGCATTGCCGTCGCCGCCATAACCGAGACGCTCGATGTTGGCACAGTCAACCATGTAGCCGTCAAAGGCCAGGTTCTCCAAAGTGTAGCGGACCATGTCATGGATGGCATTCATTTCAGGATCGGACGATTCGAATGAAGAAGCGGCCTTGTAGTCAGTCCTCATCCTGAGTGCCTTGATCCCTTCCAGACCGGGAGCCTGCGGGATACTGTCCAGAAGGACATAACGGAACACATGATGGTTGAACTTGTTGACGAAACGGTCACCTTCCTTGGCGCCCGAAGAAACGTAATAGTTGCAGCTGACGGCATCGACTTTTCCGTCTTCTGTAAGATTGTCACAGAATGAAGCCGTAGACACATGCCCTTCCGGCATCCCAGGAAGAGTGATGTCCAGCATTCCGTTTACAACCCGGCCGAAATCCACCAGCCAGCCGCCTGTGTCGCCATAAGGCTCGATGCTCTTTGCAATCAGTTCTTCCTGCACGAGGCAGGGTTCACACATCATCTGGCTTGCTTCAATCCCCTCAACGTCAACAACATCGACAGGACTCCAAGCGAGTTTGTCAAGATTGGACAAGTCTCTGGGAACTACCCTGGCATCGATCCTCTCTCCGCCGAATTCCCATGACCACCATGATCCGTAGTCGCAATAGCCGCTCCAGGCACCTTCCCAGCTACCATCAGTACACACTACCGGTTTCATTCCTTCGGGCGTCACGACATCCAGTTCAGCCTTCACCAGAGGGCCGGCATAGGTCGCCCTGAAAGCCCGAGGCTTGTACCAGCCGGAGCTCGCCCAGATCAACAGTTCATTGGTTCCTTTTTTCAAAAGGTCAGTAACATCATAGGCCACGATCAAAGACCTCTTGTCAAGCTGTGATACAGCCGGATTCAGGACAGCCTGCGAAACCGCTTTGCCATTGATGTAGGCTTCATGATAGCCCAGGGAGTTCACATACAGGACAGCATCCTGAAGATTGCCATCCACGGAGAAAGATTTCCTCAGGAGAGGGGCTTTCCCGTCGCCCGGAACGGCACCTATGTAAGAGCCGGCAAGCTTGTCGGATCCGATTATGCCTATTCCGAAGCGCTGGGGAGAACTCCATCCGCTGGCTTCTTCCGCGGATTTCCAGACACGTACCCTCCACCAGCATTGTTGCCTGGATGCCAGAGGCTTCCCTTCATAAGGAATCATTACTTGCGCATCTGATTCAACCCTTCCGGTAGACCAAAGGTCAGCTTTGCCAGAGAGAAGGCCGGATTCCGATCCTGCTACCTGGATTTCGTAAGCTTCTTGTTCCATAGGCTGGGTAGACTTTATCTTCCAGCTGAAATTTGGCTGGGCGGAATCAATGCCCAGAGGTTGCTCAAGTCCTTCGCAAGTCAGATCGTAGACTTCGAATGACGGGCTGCAGGAGACTGCCGCGATCATGGCTATGGCCATGGCCAGGATAGGCAGAAGGTGTGCTGTTTTTTTCATGATGGTCTATGGTTGGTTATCTATGCTTCAAGCGATCTGGCAACGGCGATGGCACAGTTGATTCCGTCGATTGCGGAAGAGACGATGCCTCCGGAATACCCTGCGCCTTCTCCGCATGGAAGCAGGCCAGGGAAAGAGACTGATTCCATGGTCTGGGGATCTCGTGGAATCCTGACAGGAGAAGATGTTCTCGACTCGACTCCTACGAGAAGGGCATCATTGGTGAAAAAACCGCGGATGGAATGCTTGTTAACCTCAGGGAAAGCCTTCCGGAGCCTCGATGAAATCAACTCCGGCAAAAGTTCATGGAGCGGAGCAGGGACAACCCCTGGCTTGTAGGATGTCTCAGGCAAATCTTCTGAAACAACCCCGTTGCAGAAATCTATCATCCTCTGCGCCGGGGCGGCCATAGGATTGGAGGAACGCCCGGAGGCGAACTGCCACATCTTCCTTTCCACATCTTTCTGGAAATCAAGTCCCTTGAATGCTCCAGAGCCAGAGTATTCTTCAGGCACATCCTCCGGATCGATCTGGACCACAACTCCTGCGTTCGCGAACTTGCCGCTTCGCGCCGAATTGGACATTCCATTCATGACTATGCTCTCTGGTTCTGTAGCCGATGGGACGAGGACTCCGCCCGGACACATGCAGAAAGAAAAGACGCCCCTCTCATCGACTTGTTCAGTAAATGAATATTCGGCAGCCGGGAACCCGGGCTCCCAGCGGCCGTGATAGCGCGCTTCGTTGATTAGGGACTGGGGATGTTCCACACGCACTCCCATCGCAAAGCCCTTGGCTTCAAGGGAGCAGTCCTTGGATGAAAGCATCTCATAGATGTCCCGGGCAGAATGGCCGGTGGCAAGGATGACCTTGCGGGCTGAATACTTCACGGTACGCGGCTTGCCTGTGGTGGTAGGATTCTCACTGTCCAAGGCTGTCACTGTCAGGGAACCGTCTTTCTTGACGGAAATGTCGGTCACCTTTGTACCGAAATGGTACTCTCCTCCCCTTTCGACTATGGTATTACGTATGTTTTCAACCACCTTGGGCAGACGGTCGGTTCCGATGTGAGGATGGGCGTCCACCAGGATCTGCGGATTCGCTCCGAAGTTGACGAACTGGTACAGGACTTCTCGGATGTCTCCCCTCTTTGAAGAACGCGTGAAAAGCTTGCCATCGGAGAAAGCACCGGCACCTCCTTCGCCATAACAGTAATTAGAATCCGGATCAAGGATTCCTTCCCTGCTGAGGCGTGCCATATCGAATTTACGGTCATGTACGTTCTTGCCCCTTTCCAGGATGACTGGCTTGAAGCCCAGGGTAAGGAGCTTGAGTGCAGCAAAAAGGCCTGCCGGACCAGCACCGATGATCAGGACCGGCTCGGAGGCCGAAACGTCCTTGTATTCCTCGACTTCATAAGGGACATAAGACTCATAGCGATGGTTGTAAGCCTCGATCTTGTAGCGGTAGACGACATCATTCCTGGCATCTATCGAACGTTTGGCAATGACGCATGTCGCTACTGCGCCGGGGAATGTCGGCTGGTAAGACTTGGTCGGATCTATGACATTGATCACGGCATTGCCTCTCAGGTTCATCTCCTTTGCGGCGACCACACGCACATCGTCAGGTCTGAGGTCACGGCCGACGCGACCTGTCATTTCAAATTCTATCATATCGTATCGGTTCTTCTATTATTATATTATCGAAACATCAAAAATCTGCCATCCTTGAAACAGGAGCCACATCCAGCGGAGTTCGTTCTCCTTCCCTGTAACGGAACCAACCAGCAAGTGCTATCATGGCTGCATTGTCGGTGGTGAACTTGAACTCAGGAAGATAGGTGTTCCATCCCCTCTTCTTGCCTTCGTTCTCTATCCTGGACCTCAGGCCGCTGTTGGCGGAGACACCTCCACCGATGGTCACTTCCTTAATTCCTGTCTGCCTGGAAGCTTTGATCAGTTTATCCATCAGGATGTCGATCAGGACTTTCTGGAAACTGGCGCACAAGTCCTCCTTGTTGTTCTCGATGAATGAAGGATCCTTGGCCATTTCATCCCTTACAAAATAAAGGAGGGATGTCTTCACTCCGCTGAAGCTATAGTCCAAGCCGGGGATGTGAGGCTTGGCAAACTTGAACCGGAGAGGATCTCCTAGCTTTGCGAGCTTGTCGATGACGGGCCCTCCTGGATAGCCCAGCCCCATCATCTTGGAACATTTGTCGAAAGCCTCGCCTACGGCATCGTCGATGGTCTGCCCAAGAATCGTGTACTCTACAGGGCTGTCAACCCTTACAATCTGAGAATTCCCTCCAGACACCAGCAGGCAGAGATAAGGGAATGATGGATGCCTGTTCTCCTTGCCTTCCTGGTCTATGAACCCTGCAAGGATGTGGCCCTGAAGATGATTGACCATCACGATGGGGATGTCAAGGGCGACCCCAAGGGCCTTGGCGAACGAGGTCCCCACAAGAAGGGAACCGAGAAGACCGGGGCCGCGAGTGAAAGCGATTGCTGACAGATCAGTAGCGGAAATGCCGGCTTTCTCAAGTGCCTGGCTGACAACAGGGACAATGTTCTGCTCGTGTGCCCGGGAGGCCAGTTCAGGAACAACCCCACCAAAATCCTTATGAACCTGCTGGCTCGCAATGACATTCGAGAGCAGGCATCCGTCCTTCAAGACTGCAGCAGAAGTGTCGTCGCAGCTGGACTCGATGCCAAGGATATAATCCGCCATGATATTCAAAGACATTAATGATTGTATTGCAAAGATAGTGAAAATATATTCAAACTAATTTAACTATATTTGTAGATTGTGAAAAAGGCATTCAAGATACTCTGGACTATCGTTGCAGCCATAGCCATCCTGCTTTTCGCAGTTTGGCTGCTGCTCCAGACATCAGGGGTCCAGACCTTCGTCGCAAGGAAGGTCGCATCCTCCCTGGAAGACAAGTTCCATGGCAGGATCGAGTTCTCCAAGGTCTATCTCAAGCCTTTCAACGCCGTCGTCATCAAAGATTTCGCCATGCTTGACGACGATCCTCCCCTTTCCCGTTCGGGCGAGGTCCTGGACACCATCGCAAGCGCTTCTTCTGTGGTCGCGACCTTCTCCCTGAAAGGCTTGTTCAAGAAGGAAGGAATCCACCTTGGACGTGTCAGCGTCAGTGATGCCTCTTTCTCCCTGGTGACCGACTCCTTAGGCAGCAACATACAGCGATTCTTTGGCACCGGACCGAAAGAAGAGAAAGAAAAGAAAGAAATGGGGAATGTCTTCGATGCAAGGAAGGTCAAGGTCGAAGGTTTCCGTTTCAGGCTCGTCAATCTCAAAGACGATGCTGCTCCTAAGGAATATGGCATAGACTGGAAAGACTTGGACCTGTCCGTCCATTCCCTGTCGGCACATGGCCTCAGCCTTGCGGACGGCTACATGAAAGGGACCGTAGATGATCTTTCTGTCAGTGAAAAAAGCGGTTACAGCATCAATTCCCTTTCTGGGAAGGCCAAGGTCGGACATGGGAAGACCGCCGTCAGCGACCTTGTCATGAACGACCCTTGGTCAGACATCAGGATGAAGGAATATTCCATGACCTACGACGACATCAAGGCTTTCTCCAACTACATCGAAGAGGTCAGGATGACAGGAGACATCAGCGACAGCAAGATCGACTTTCGAAGCCTGTCCTATTTCGCTCCCGCTTTGAAAGACATGGACATACGCATCCTCCTGAACAAGGCCGCAGTCGATGGCACGGTCAGCGACCTGGGAATAGGAAGGTTCGAGTTCAGGGAAGAAGGGAGCGGTGTCCACGGAAGGATAGACGGACGCATGACCGGGCTTCCTTCAATCGATGCAGCCGTACTTGACTTCAAGGCTGACAACCTGGTTTTCACCTCCGAGGGCCTCGGAAAATTCATAAAGGGTTTTGCGCCAGGAGCGAAGATGGACCTCGGCAAGTTCGCCCCAGGTGAGGAAGTCTCCTTCTCCGGGTACGTCAAGGGCAGGCTGGACAATCTCGGAGTGAAAGGGAAGGCCTCCACGAAGTCCCTCGGCGGAATCGATGCCGACCTGAAGATGAATGACCTGATCAGCAAGGGAAAATCCAAGCGGTTCTCCGGCCGCGTAGACACGGACAATCTGGACCTCGGCAAGATCCTTGGCATAAAACAGCTGGGCGAAGTGACCATGAGAGGCATCCTGGGGGCTTCGCTGGGGAACGGAAACACCAACCTCAAGATCGACACGCTGTTCATAGACAAGCTTCATGCACTCGACTACGACTATTCCGACATAGTGGCCGTGGGTACATATTCCGACAAGGCTTTCGACGGACGGCTGGTGTGCCATGACCCCAACCTCAACCTGCTTTTCCAAGGAATATTCACATTCTCCGACAAGACCAGCAACGGACTCTACAAGTTCTACGCTAACGTAGGTTATGCCGACCTTCAGGCCCTTGGACTCGACAAGCGTGGCGTTTCCAAGGTGTCGGGCAGGGTCAATGCCAACTACATGACCATCGGCAGCGGCGATGTGATCGGAGACCTGGACATATTGGACCTCAACCTCGAGAATTCCATGGGGCCGCACGACATCGGTGACATTAGGTTTACATCCCATTCCAACGACAATGTCCACAGGATTAACCTGTCCTCATCCTTTGCCGACGGAAGCTACATCGGGAACAAACCCGTCACCTCCATCTTCAAGGATGTCATGGAACTCACAATGCAAAGGGAACTGCCGGTCCTCTGCAAGGAGCTTACTTCCAACTGGAAGTCAGAGACTTACGATCTCAGGCTGGACATCCATGACGCCAGGGACATCCTGTCGTTCGCATTGCCAGGTCTCTACATAGCAGACAGCACGAAGATACGGCTCGGAGTAAATGCGGGAGGAGACGTAAAAGCCACGGTCAAGTCCTCCAGGATAGCGATGGGCAAGAACTATTTGCGTAACCTGGATCTGGCATTCGACAACAAGGACGGCAGCCTCAACGGTGCCGTCACAGGCAGCGAACTCCGCATCGCAGGCTTCCTTCTCAAGAATGACAACATCACTCTTTATGCCAGCGACGACCACGTGGGTATAGGATGTACCTATGACAATGAGGCCGACCTCGCCGACAAGGGAGAAATCTATCTTTCAGGCGAATTCGAAAGAGCTCCCGACGGGCAGCTTCTCATCCATGGAAAGACATTGCCTTCAAGCATCTGGTTCAATGATGAAGAATGGGTGATAAGCCCCACTTCCATCGAACTGGCGGGAAAGGATATCGAGGTGGAGAACCTTCTGGCAGCATGCGGAGGTCAGTCCCTGAAAGTAGATGGAGGATTCTCCTCTTCTTCAAGGCCTGATACTCTCAACGTGGAGATGAACAGGCTCAATCTGGGGCTTCTCAACCGCTTTGCCGGTGAACAGTATGGTTTCTCCGGCCGTGCGACCGGCCACGCCATGGTCACATCGCCATGGAAAGACAATGCCGGACTCATGATGAGCATCCTCTGCGATTCCGTTGCAGTGGCTGGGAAAGACGTCGGGACTCTCAGGCTCGGGAGTTCACTGGATGAAGCAGGGAAACTGCACCTTATCGCAAGGAACGACCTGGAAGGCAAGACTACCCTGAACATCGTCGGCGATTATCTCACGTCCGGGAAATCCATGGACCTGCTGGCCGAACTCAACGGAATGGAAGTCGGTTACCTGGCTCCGGCACTGTCATCCGTATTCAGCGAGATGGAAGGCCGGCTGAGCGGGAAGATAAGGGTCGGCGGGAAGATGGATGCACTCTCCCTTTCCGGAGAGAACACCATGCTGGACAATGTCATGCTGAAAGTCGCATTCACAGGTGTACCTTATTATGCTTCAGGTCCGGTCCAGATTTCTGACAACGGCGTCATTTTCGATGGGATATCGGTCAAGGACCGTTATGACGGAAATGGCACCATGTCAGGCGGAATCCTGTTCGACCATCTCAAGGACATCCGCATGGACACCCGCATCAGGATGAACAGGATGGAAGCCCTGGACATGGGAGAAAGCGCCGGACAGGCCTTCTATGGCAATGTCTTCGCGAGCGGAAACGTGAACATCACCGGTCCTTTCAATGCCATCAGGCTGGACATAAACGCCCGGACCGACAAGAGCGGTTCGATCCACATCCCCATCGACAACGCGTCCAGGGATGGAAGCAGCAATCTGCTCACATTCAAGGAGCCATACCGGGAAGTTTACATTGACCCCTACGAAGAAATGATGAACAGCCTGGTCGTCCAGCGCAGGCAGAGCCAGGATTTCGGATTGAGGCTCAAGGTCACCGCCAACCAGAACACAGAGGCCTTCGTCGAGATAGACCGTGCCGCCGGCAACATCCTCGCCGGAAGGGGTCAGGGCAACCTTGACATCGAAGTCAGGCCAAGCAGGGAACTTTTCACTATCAACGGTGACTACACCCTGGCTTCAGGTAATTTCCATTTCAACGCCATGGACATTGCCAAAAGGGACTTCACCCTTGCGCAAGGCAGTTCGATCCGGTTCAACGGAGACGTGATGGACAGCGACCTGGACATCGACGGAGTCTACACTACCAAAGCTTCGGTTGCGACCCTCATAGCCGACACTACTTCAATCTCCACCCGAAGGACCGTCAATTGCGGAGTAGGGATCTCCGGAAAGATCCGTGAACCCCAGCTGACATTCTCCATAGATGTCCCGGACCTTGACCCTACCACCAAATCCAAGGTGGAAAGTGCCCTGAACACTGAGGACAAAGTCCAGCGCCAGTTCATCTCCCTGCTCATTTCCGGAGGCTTCATGCCGGAGGAACAGTCCGGGGTCGTCAACAACACCAGCATGATCTACTCCAACCTCGCGGACATCATGGCCGGGCAGTTGAACAACATCCTGCAAAAGCTGGAAATCCCCCTGGACTTCGGCCTGAACTACCAGTCGAGCGAGAGCGGGACCAACATCTTCGATGTGGCCGTTTCCACCCAGCTGTTCAACAACAGGGTGATTGTCAACGGCAATGTCGGTAACAGGGAGTACAATGGTTCGTCAGGCGGCGATGTGGTCGGCGACCTGGACATCGAGATCAAGCTTGACAAGCCGGGACAGGTCAGGCTCAACATCTTCTCCCATTCGGCAGACGACTACACCTCCTACCTTGACAACACACAGAGAAACGGCGTGGGTATCGCCTACCAGAGGGAATTCAACAGGTTCGGCGATTTCTTCCGGGAGATTTTCTCGAAGAGAAGGAACCGCGAAAGGATGGCTCCGCGCCGCAGTGAGCCAGGCGACTCAACCCGGCCGGCCATAAGGAGGGAAAGGCCCGTCAACAGGCTTGTCATCACTGGTGAGGAATAGTCCTTCTTCCCTTTTTATCTTGATTCTTTTATGAATGACTTGAACAGTTCCAGCCATGCATCGTCGGAACGTACGAGCATTTCAGGATGGAACTGGACCGCCAGGATCCACTGACCTTTCATGGCACTTTCATAAGCTTCCACTATGCCATCCGGAGCCACTGCCATGACCGTGACCTTGTCCGAAGGTACTTTCACGGCCTGATGATGGAAGGAATTGACGTACAAGGTATCCCGGCCCATTATGCGGTGCAGCAGGCTTCCCTTCTCCACTAAGATGGCATGGGACGGCAGGTTACCGTCGACAGCTTGGCGATGGGCGATTTCCGAAGGTTTCTGAGTGGGAAGGTCCTGATAGAGGGAACCGCCCAGCACGACGTTCATCATCTGTTCTCCACGGCAGATTGCCAGGACAGGCAGGCGCCTGGCCAGTGCCGCCGAAGCATAGAGCATTTCAACAGCATCCCTGCGGTCGTCAATTTCCACAGTCTCATTGAGCACGTCCTCGCCATAGTGGGAAGGATTAAGGTCGACGCCTCCGGTGAACATCAAACCATCCAGTTTCGAGACCAGCAGCGAGGCTTCCTCCGGCGTGTCTACATAGGGCATGATCACAGGGATTCCTCCAGACCGTAAGATAGCATCAGTGTAAGTCCTGCGAAGTATTGAGTATTCCGTCCCTTGGCACCCGGGCACCACTCCGATGAGAGGCCTGCGCCTGGCTTCGGATGGAAGAGCCAGGGAAACCATGAAGATGAACAGCAGGAAAAGTCTTGTATTGTTTGCTTTCATGCCAATAAATATAGCTCTTTTATTTGATTTTTGACAGTTCATCTTTGATTTTTGCAAGTTTGTCGATTTTTTTCAGTCCAGCCAAGATTATGGCGCGGTAAATGCAATAAGAATCAATCGAAGAAAATTTGGTAAGAGAGAACAATTCTTCATACGTTTTATTCATAATTAGGTTTGTATTAAGTGGGAAAAGGTCACTGCTGTGAAGCACTGACCTTTTTTTAGTTATTTCCGGAATGGATGATTATTCAGTCGCCAGGCACGAATCCAGCAGCGAATCGATCAAGTCTGCATCGATATTCTGTCCGATGAAGACGATTTTTTCCATCCTGTCTCCATAGTCAGGATCCCAGTCCCGGCGCAGGACAGGGTCCCTCCGCATCATTTCTTCGAGCTGGTCACTTTGCATTGTGGCAAACCAAAGGCCTGCCTCCTTGATGGATTTCTGCGACCCGGATTGTTCAAAAAGATAACATTTGTCAGTTTCGTCGGCGAAGTAGCAAAGGCCTTTAGCCCTTATAATGTTGCGAGGCCACTTTTTCGACACGACATAGTCAAGCTTGTTGATGTCAAAAGGAGGACGGCGGCAATAGACATGGGTACTGATGTTGTACTCCAGGGCTTCGCCGGATTCTTCGTTGTGAAGTTCCTCTTCGTCGCCTTCAATAGCCGCAATCCAAGCGGCGGAAGTGGCGACCTTGTCGAAATCGAACAGACGGGTGTTCAGCAGGAGGTCAAGGTCGACCTCACCATAGTCACACTCATAGACAAGAGCCTGGGGATTCAAAGCCTTGACGATACCCTTGACCTTGCCGAGTTCATCATGGCTGACTTCGGAAGCCTTGTTCAGCAGCACGATGTTGCAGAACTCCACCTGCTGGATGACGAGTGTCTCAAGGTCGTCTTCTTCGAGGCCCTGCTTCTCCAAAGCCTTTCCACAATCGAATTCATCCCTCATCCTCAAGGCATCCACCACCGTGACGATGGCATCCAGCTTCGGGGTAGCCGTCCTTGAATATTCAGGCATAAGTTGAGGAATGGAGCAAATCGTCCTGGCGATGGGGGCGGGTTCGCAGATGCCGCTGGCCTCAATGACTATGTAGTCGAACTTGTTCATCCTGCACAGGTCGTCGATCTGGGTGACCAGGTCCATCTTGAGAGTGCAGCAGATGCATCCATTCTGGAGAGGTACCAGGCTGTCGTCAGTCTGGCCGACCACTCCGCCTTTCTGGATGAGGTCTGCATCGATGTTGATTTCTCCTATGTCATTCACGATGACCGCGAACTTTATCCCCTTCCGGTTGGAAAGGATCCTGTTCAGTAAAGTAGTCTTGCCGCTTCCGAGGTATCCTGTCAGAAGGAGCACCGGTATCTCCCTGTTTTCCACTGTAATTGTCATAGCATGCAAATTTAAGCATATTTACAGGAAAGCAAGACACTTGAAGCAGTTGTGCAAATAAAGATATTTTATTACATTTGCAAGTGCAGGTAAAAACCGGCCACTGGATATGCTTGAAGGTATAAGGACAGATATCGAGAAACTGATTTCCCTCTACGAAGCCGAGAGGGCGGAGCGAGTCAAGCTCCAGGCTCGGCTGGAGCAGGTCCTGGCCGACAATGAATCCTGCAGGAAACAGATTGACGATCTTGAACAACAGGTGAACAATCTGCAGCTTTCCGAAGCTTTCGGCGCTGGTGGAGACAAGGTCGGCGCGAAGGAAAAGATCGAGAAACTGATCAAGGAGATAGACAAGTGCATCTCCATGCTTGAACATTGAGAATGGGACAGAGTATCAAGATAAAGATAGCGGGCAACGAGTATCCTCTGGTGGCTTCATCACCTGAGATGGAGCAGCTGATGAGGCTTGCAGCCGAAGCGATCAACCAGAAGTTGACCGCCTACGATGCTAAGTTCCCGAACAAATCTCTCTCTGACAAGCTTTCCTTTGTCGCCTTGAATGAGACGGTCAGCAGGCTGACCTACCAGAAGAAGCTCTCAGAAGCTTCTGACGAGGCGAAGAAACTCCAGGATGATGTAGATTCCTACCTTATGAATATTGGGAAAGACGGCCGTTAGTCCCACGTGCTTAAATCAACAAGTTCTTCGGAACCGGGACCGCTCGGGACGGCAACGACAGGCCAAGGTAACCTTACGGGATTGTACGCATGCGTACGACGATGGATTTCAGAACCGTACCGGATCTCAAATCTTATTCACATAAGGTTTATGACAAGCGACTAACGGCTTTTCTTTTCCACCATCTCCAAGACGGCCGACCGGTTTCCGACCAAAGGAACCTCCGGCCGTTTTTGCATGCCCGGAGAAGCGTAAGACGAATTTATTAACATATATAATGCTATATACAATATGCTAGCTTACATTTTAGGTGCTCTCGTCGGTGCAGTGATCGCACTGGCAGCCTATATAGTCGTCCAGAAAATCGTACTGAACGGCCGCAAGAACGAAATCCTGGCCAAGGCCGAGATCGAAGCCGAAGGAATCAAGAATGACAAGATACATCAGGCAAAGGAGAAGTTCCTGCAGCTCAAGAGCGAGCACGAACAGTACATCAATGAGAAGAACAACCAGATCAGGGAGGCCGAAAGCAGGATAAAGCAGAAGGAGAACACCTTGAACCAGCAGAACGGCGAGCTCCAGAAGAAGCTCAGGGATGCAGACAATGCAAGGAACAGCCTTCGCGCCCAGCAGGAGAACCTTTCGAAGAAGGCTGAAGAATATGAAAAGCTCAGCGCCCAGGCGAACAAGCAGCTTGAGACCATCGCCGGCATGACAGCCCAGGAAGCCAAGAACATCCTGATGGAGAACATGAAGGCGGAAGCCAGGACAGAGGCCCAGGCCTACATCAATGACACGATGGATGAGGCCAGGCTCAATGCCTCCAAGGAAGCTAAGAGGATAGTCATCAACACCATCCAGAGGACTGCTACCGAGACTGCCATCGAGAATGCCGTCACCACCTTCCCGATCGACAATGACGAAATAAAAGGCCGCATTATCGGCCGTGAAGGACGTAACATCAGGGCCCTCGAGGCTGCAACCGGAGTGGAGATCGTAGTCGACGACACACCTGATGCCATCCTTCTCTCCGCCTTCGATCCCGTGCGCAGGGAAGTCGCCAGGCTCGCCCTCCACCAGCTTGTAGTGGACGGAAGGATACACCCGGCACGCATCGAGGAAGTGGTCTCAAAGGTCCAGAAGCAGCTGGAGGAAGAGATCCTCGAGACCGGAAAGAGGACTTGCATCGACTTGGGAATCCATGGGCTCAACATCGAACTCGTCAGGATGATCGGCCGAATGAAATACCGCTCATCTTACGGTCAGAACCTGCTCCAGCACTCTCGCGAAGTCGCCAACATCTGCGCCATAATGGCTTCAGAGCTTGGACTTAACCCCAAACTCGCGAAGAGGGCCGGACTCCTGCATGACATCGGCAAGGTTTCTGAAGAAGAACCTGAACTTCCTCACGCCCTCCTCGGCATGAAACTGGCCGAACAGTACAAAGAGAAGCCGGACATCTGCAACGCCATCGGAGCGCACCATGAGGAAATCGAGATGACCTCCATCATATCCCCTATCGTGATGATCGGTGATGCCATCTCAGGCGCCCGTCCCGGTGCCCGCCGCGAGGTCATCGAGTCCTACATCAAGAGGCTCAAGGGCATGGAAGACCTGGCCGCCTCCTATCCTGGAGTCACTAAGAGCTATGCCATCCAGGCCGGCCGTGAACTCCGAGTGATCGTTGGAGCAGACGAAGTCAGCGACGACCAGGCCGCAAGGCTTTCTGCCGACATCGCCCAGAAGATCCAGGAAGAAATGACCTATCCCGGACAGGTCAAGATCACTGTCATCCGCGAAACCCGTTCCGTAGCTTACGCGAAGTAAAGTACCGGATTCAGACGCCATGGCAACAAAGATCAAAATATTGACAGCAGTCCTGGCTGCTATCCTTTGCTGGACACTGTCCTTCGCGCAAGCTCCCGAAGCGACGGCGACATGGAATGTTTCTGCAAAGGAAACAGCATCACAGGAATTCGAAATCACCTTCAGGGCTACGATTGAACCCGGATGGCATATCTACACCACCGACCATAAGTACAACCCGACGACCCTGGAACTGGATCAGCCTTCCGGCTATTCACCGATAGGCGTCCTTACCCAAGTGACAGGACCCACGACGCTCGGGGATGACAAAGTCTTCTTCGATACGGCTGTCTTCTCCCAGAAAGTAAAGGTTGACGGTCCGGAAGCTGTCATAAAGGGTGAACTCACCTGGAGTGGGTGCAACGACCAGTTCTGCGCAGCACCCGAGCACTGGGAATTCAGCCTTCCGTTGAAGTCCTCGCAGATGGTACCTGCCAGTGAGGACAATGCCGCCCGCGGCACCGGCGGGGCCGAGCTGAGCGAAGCGTCAGGACAGCAGGGATCATCTGCCGACGGCAATACTGGCAGCCTGTGGGCTCTGATCATCGAAGCCATCCTTTGGGGCTTCGCCATGCTCCTCACACCCTGCGTATTCCCCATGGTTCCGATGACCATATCGTTCTTCATGAAGCAGTCCCAGACTCCTGCGGAAGGACGTTTCAAGGCCTTCATGTACGGTCTGTTCATCATCCTGCTGTACACCGTGCCGATTTCCATAATAATCGGACTCACATGGCTCATCGGGGGCAACGCAGTCACTGCTGACATATTCAACTGGCTTGCTACGCACTGGCTGCCGAACATCATATTCTTCATAGTGTTCATGGTCTTCGCGGCATCCTTCTTCGGTGCCTTCGAGATCGAACTGCCTTCCAGCCTTGCCAACAAGAGTGATGCGAAATCCGGCAAAGGAGGCCTCGGAGGCATATTCTTCATGGCCCTCACCCTTGTCCTGGTCTCCTTCTCATGTACCGGCCCGATAGTTGGCACCGTCCTCATCAAGTCCACCTCCGGAGAGTTCTGGACACCGATGGTGACCATGCTTGCCTTCAGCATTGCCTTCGCACTGCCTTTCACCATCCTGGCCATGTTCCCTTCACTCCTGAAGAAGATGAAGAGCGGCGGATGGCTGAACAGCGTCAAAGTCGTGCTCGGATTCATTGAAGTGGCGCTTGGGTTCAAGTTCCTCAGCGTGGCTGACCAGACCTATCACTGGGGCATCCTCGACCGTGAAGTCTATCTTGCAATCTGGATCGTTGTCTTCTCCCTGCTGGGGTTCTATCTCCTGGGAAAGATCAGGTTCAAGAACGATTCTCCTTCCGACCATGTCTCCGTGACAAGGCTCGCACTTGCCATCGCCGTGTTCAGTTTCGTGGTGTACATGATTCCGGGAATGTGGGGAGCACCATTGAAAGCCCTTTCAGGATACCTGCCTCCGATCGAAACACAGGACTTCATCACCTGGAACTACGCATCCTCAGAAGTTCTTGCCGTTCCGGACGGCAGTGATCCTGCGGCGACCATTTACCCGGCTAGGGCGCGAAGCGCAGGGAGCCGCAGGATTACTGCCTCCGGAGGAGACGAAGGGAATGAGTTTGCGAAGAAGTACGGCATGAAGATGCCCATGGGCTACACAGGCTACTTCACCATCGAAGAAGGCCTCGCTGCCTCTAAGGCCACTGGGAAACCTGTCTTCGTGGACATCACCGGCCATGGATGCGTCAACTGCCGGGAAATGGAGCAGAGAGTATGGAGCGACCCCAAAGTGCAGGAACTGATGAAGAACGAGTACGTGATGGTGTTCCTCTACAACGATGACAAGACCAAGCTGGAGAAGGAAGACTGGGTGACCACCAAGGATGGGAAGGTCCTCAAGGACATCGGACGCGTCAATTCTTACATAGTCCGTGAAAGATTCAATGTCAATGCGCAGCCGAATTACGCCCTCCTGGGATCAGACGGGCAGTTGCTCGTCCCGGTCAGGGGTTACAACCTTTCCGTCGAAGGTTTCGTTGAGTTTCTTAAGTCAGGTTTGGAAAAATACCGCTGATTTTTTACTATATTTGACTAATTCTAATCCTAACATGATATTCTTCAAAACAATTAAAAGGATCATGGCAGCGATGTCCGCCATGGTCCTTGTTCTTAGCTGTTCTTCAGCCAACGAAAACACCATCCAGGTCAGCACTCCCCTATCTTCAACCGGAGTGAAACTCGAAGGCATGGGAGTCGAACTGGACCCGCATTTCATTGCCCAGAACGTCACCAGGAACGACGGTGCCACCCTGCAGGACTGGCAGGACATCGTTGTAAGGAGGGTCAAGATGATGGACATCCAGCGTTTCAGGGTAATGCTGCTTCCGCACTGGTGGGAGCCTGTAAAGGGCAGATTCATCTTCGACAATGTGGAGATGCAGTCTGTCTATGCCGTCCTGGACCTTGCAGAAGAGACCGGAGCCGATGTCACCCTGGTCGTGTGGGGCTGCCCGGCATACTGCTCATT
>CADBMD010000024.1 GCA_902795735.1 uncultured Bacteroidia bacterium | reverse complement strand
GTTTCGAAACTATCATCTTCGACAACAGGGACCTTGCTACCAACAACGCCATCAAGGACCTTGACTACAACGGTATCCACATCGACACCGGCAAGTGGCCCAGCACGAAGATCCAGATTTCTCCCCGTATCGGCTTCATCTATGATGTCCTCGGTGACAAGAGCCTGAAGGTCCGTGGAGGTACCGGTCTTTTCACCGGACGTCTGCCTCTCGTGTTCTTCACCAACATGCCTACCAACTCCGGAGTTGTCCAGTATCAGGCCAAGTTCACCACCAAGAACGGAACTCCTGATCCGGCTCTTGAGCAGTTCAAGGGCGGCATAATCACAGACTACCATCAGCTCCGCGACAAGATGATCACCCTTGGAACACCCAAGGATTATGATCCTGCCAAGGGTACTGTCGGAAGCAGTTTCGCCGCAGTGGATCCTAAGTTCAAGATGCCTCAGGTCTGGAAGACTTCACTTGCAGTCGATTATGCTCTTCCTACCTCCTTCCCGTTCAGCATCACCGGTGAATTTATCTTCAACAAGACAGTCAACGCTGTCCGCATCAGGGATATCAACATCAAGGATGTCAATGGATTCTCCCGTTTCAACGGAGCAGACAACCGTCACATCTATCCCGCAGACTTCACGTACACTTACAACTACGCCAAGTCCAACGTCGGAACGTCCGCTTATCTCCTCACTAACACCCCCAAGGGTTATGGTGGCTCTGCCAGCTTCCAGTTCAACATGAGGCCTGTCGAAGGACTTGGAATTGTTGGAGCTTATACCCACACTTTCTCCAAGGAATTGACTGGTATGCCCGGAAGCGATGCTTCTTCAGCATTCACCTATATCCCTACATCGGAAGGCCCGAACAACGTGACTCTGCACAATTCGCAGTATGTGACTCCTGACCGTGCCTATGTCTCGTTGGTCTATGACGACAAGTCTGACAATCACTTCAGTCTCTTCTATGAGACATGGAGGGGAGGTTTCAACTACTCCTACATGTATGCCAGCGACCTCAACGGCGACAGCTACAACTACGATGCAATGTACATCCCCAGGGATGACAGCGAGATCCGTTTCGCCACTTCCGACGATGCAACACGTTATTGGGCTTTTGCCAAGAAGGATCCTTACCTGAGTAAGAATGCAGGCAAGTATGCCGAGGCTTACAGCATTTATTCTCCTTGGGTACATCGTCTTGACTTCCGTTTCGCACACGACTTCAAAGTGAAGGTTGCCGGAAGCACCAACACGCTTCAGATCGGTTTCGATGTCAAGAATTTCCTCAACATGTTCAACTCGTCATGGGGTGTGAGCAAGCAGATGAATCCTAATCTCAATTCAGGGCGTCTCCTCGATGTCGTAAGGATCGATTCCGATGGAGTTCCCGTGTTCTCTACCAATAATGCAGTCGGAGCCGGAACAGAAACATGGACGAAGGTTCGCAATGTTGGTCAGTGCTGGTACGCACAGATTGGTATCAAATACATGTTCAACTAATTACTGAATCCGATCATGAAACTCAAGATATCTTTTATTTCCGCTATCGCCGCATTGACAGCTCTTGCGGTAGGATGTACGGATGAGTTCACTGAGCAGCAGCTTGATGAGCTTCAGGTTTCAAGTGCCTATGTGTCCATATCGCCCGCAGGTGGTTCCAACTCCATCGTCGTAACTTCCAACGCAGCGTGGGAGTTTGTGGATGACAAGGGAGTCAATGCAGTCCCTTCATGGCTGACAGTCAGCCCCATGTCCGGTTCAGCCGGTTCCGTTACGGTCCAGTTCACCGGAGAGGCCAGCGAGAGCTACCGTGTGGCCAACCTCAAGATCAAAGTCGGCGACAAGGAACAGTATGTGAATGTTGCCCAGGGAGTAGATGCCGCTTCCGAGTCCACTATCGCTGAGGCCCTTACAGGTGGTGATGGTCGCAAACTTGTCATAACCGGCGCTGTTACCGGATACTACCAGAATGCTGAAAAGTATGGTAATATCTACATTACCGACGACACCGGCACTATCCTTCTCTACGGTATTGCTGACAGGGATGGTAAATTCCAGAACAATCCTCTTTCCAGTTGGGGCATCGAGATGGGTGACAAACTTACCGTAGTCGGCCCAAGGGCAAGCTATCAGGGTACTCCCCAGATGAACAACGTGACAGTTGTCAAGCTTGAAAAGTCCCTTATCAAGATTGTCGGTGTCGATGACGAGATCATCCCGAAGGAAGGTGGAGAAAGGCAGGTCCGCGTCGTCTGCAAGGGCGGCGGTCCAACCATAACCATTCCAGAGGCAGATAAGGAATGGATCAGCGTTTCCGACATCTCCATGATTCCCGGAGTCCCGGATCCTCAGTTCCCTACGATCGCAGTTCCTGATACGGCTGTTGTTACTATCAAGGCCCTTCCTAATGACAAGGGCGGTCGCTCATCAACAATCGTGTTCGGTTCAGCATCAGGTGAAAGTTCTTCCACCGTGACAGCTACATTGTCACAGGGAGGTGCCATAGTGGAGATTTCATGTGCTGACTTCAATGCACTTGAAGATGGTGAAGCTTTGTTCAAGGTTTCCGGAATCGTTACGTCCATAGTCATGGACAAGAATGATCCTACAAAACCTAACAAGTACGGCAACTTCTACATCAAAGATGCTACCGGTTCAATCTACGTCTATGGACTTCTTCCGGAAGCCGGAGGTGCAACTGCCCAGGATGTAATTTCTTCCAAGGGTATCAAAGTAGGTGACATCATAACCGTTATCGGACCTAAGGGTTCATACAAGGGGTCACCTCAGATGATCAATGCCTACTATGTCGAGCACACCCCGGTCGAGACCCTTACGATCGCAGAGTTCCGTGCAAAGCCTGACAACAAGAATACCTACTATCTGATCAAGGGAATCGTGGAGAAGGTCACAGAAGAAGGTGCGTCAGACAATATGGATGTCTATGGCAACTTCAACCTCACAGATGAGACCGGTTCTGTGTATGTCTATGGCGTAAGCACTGGCTACAATGGTGAGACGAAGAAGTTCGGAACCCTCGGCGTAGGTTATGGTGACGAGCTTACCATACTTGCCTACAAGACTACTTATTCCAAGTACAATCTTGTCGAGGCCGTGGGAATGTACGTTGACCATAAGAAAGCTGAATAGCATCAGGCTTTGAATACTGAGAAAAAGGCTGCGAACAATCTCGCAGCCTTTTCTTTTTTTGAAATACCTTATATTTGTAAAAGTGGCGGTAATTTGAAAACTTTGTGACCCATGAACAGATTATTTGCAAACTTGTTGATTCTGGTATCGCTTATTGTAGCCGGATGCGATATGGCTACTGATCCCGTGGACTATGTCAATCCCTACGCAGGGAATGTCAGCCATCTTCTGGTGCCGACCTTCCCGACGGTCCAATTGCCTAATTCGATGCTGCGAGTCTATCCCGAGCGGTCAGACTACACATCGGAGTATCTTAACGGGCTTCCGGTCATAGTCACCAACCACAGGGAACGTTCGGCATTCAAGCTCTCGGTGGCGGCAGGAGATATCCTTCGCTTCGCCCAGAATGACAGATCCGTAATACCTGTTTCCTATGACAATGAGCATCTGACTCCATATTCATTCGACGTCACACTAGCAGACGGAGCGATCCGTGCGAAGTTCGCACCGTCGCACCAGAGTGCAATATATTCATTGGAAGGGGACGGCCCTTTGAATATCATCCTGGCCAGTATGGACGGTTCTGTGTCATGGGATGGTTCCGCCCTGGAAGGATGGCAGAGAGTGGACGGCGAGACCAAGGTTTATGTGCATCTTGAGCCGGACTGTCCACCAGAGGTGGTTGAAACTGGTGGCGACGGAACAAAGAGCTGGGTGACATTGATGTTCGAAGAAAGTTCGGTGAGGCTTCGCTATGGAGTCTCTTTCATAGATGCCGCCCAGGCGGGGAAGAACCTTCGTCGCGAGATTAAAGACTATGACGTCGATGCCCTTGCTGCAGAAGGCCGTAGGATCTGGAACGAAACTCTTGGAAGGATTGCCGTGAAGGGAAGCGAGCAGCGTAAGAGGGTTTTCTATACTTCTTACTATCGCACATTCGAACGCCCGATCTGCATGAGTGAGGACGGCCGTTATTGGAGCGGATTCGACAATGCTGTCCACGAGGACGATGGTGTCCCTTTCTACACTGATGATTGGATTTGGGACACATACAGGGCGGCCCATCCACTGAGGATCCTTATGGACAGACCAGTGGAGGAAGACATCCTGGCCTCATTCCTTCGGATGGCAGAGCAGATGGGGAATGGCTGGATGCCGACCTTCCCGGAGGTCAACGGAGATTCCCGGAGGATGAACAGCAACCATGCTGTCCCGACCTTCGCCGATGCCCTTGCGAAGGGATTGGAGATTGATGTGGAAGCTGCTTTCGAGGCTGGCGAGAAAGCTTTGAGGGAGAAGACCCTTGCCCCATGGAGCGGAAAACCTGCCGGGCTGATCGATCAGTTCTATTGGGAGAATGGCTATATTCCTGCCCTGCGCGAGGGGGAAGTTGAGACCGATCCGAACGTCCATGGCTTCGAAAAGAGGCAGCCTGTGGCCGTAAGCCTCGGAACCGCCTATGATTGCTGGGCTCTTTCACTCCTTGCCGATGCTGCCGGAGAGAAGGAAAAGGCGGGGTATTATAGGGAGAAATCCCTCAACTACAAGAATCTGTTCAATCCTGAGACCCTCTTCTTCCACCCACGTGACAAGGAAGGGAACTTCATCCCGGACATAGATTACAACTTCCCGGGAGGGATGGGGGCCCGTGAATATTATGACGAAAACAATGCCTGGGTTTATCGTTGGGATGTGCAGCATGACATCCCGGGACTGATTGCCCTGATGGGAAGTCCGGAGCGGTTTTGCAATGAGCTAGACAGGATGTTCTCAACTCCTCTTGGACGCAGCAAATATTCTTTCTTCGCCAAGCTTCCAGACCACACCGGGAATGTGGGGCAGTTCTCGATGGCTAACGAGCCTTCGCTTCACATCCCTTACCTTTACAATTATGCAGGCGCGCCTTGGAAAACCCAGAAGAGGATAAGGCAGATGCTTGACACCTGGTTCAGGGATGACTTGATGGGTGTCCCCGGAGATGAGGACGGTGGAGGATTGACTTCCTTCGTGGTCTTTTCTTCATTGGGATTCTATCCTGTTACACCCGGGTCGGCCGTTTATACGATAGGAAGTCCTGTCTTCGAGGAGGCTTCGATGAAGCTTTCATCCGGCAAGACATTCAAGATTGTAGCTAAAGGAGTTTCCAAAGACTGCAAGTACATCCAGAAGGCCACCTTGAACGGTAAACCTCTCGAGGGCCCTTGGCTGCGGCATGAGGAAATCATGGCGGGTGGAACGCTCATCCTTGAGATGGGGGATACACCGGACAAGGAGTGGGGAGCGGTAGCTCCATCTGACAAGGCAGAATGGGATGCGGCAGGGTGGAAGTGGCAGGACATAGGCGGCGGTGCCGAGGTGACGCATGCCCAGTTCCCCTTCCATGGAACGATGCAGAGCGTCAGCATAGCGAGGTATCCTTCTTCCGGAATGACGGCTTCATTGATTCATGCGCCCGGTGAATATGCTTCCACGACGGACACCTTGGCGATGCGCGAGAATGCCAGGATAGCAATCAACGGCAGCTATTTCAACATGCGAAAGCTGACCCCTCATACCTTCTTCACCATTGACGGGGAGGTCGTCGGAGAGACTCCTAAGAGCGGAGAGAGCCGTTCGGACGGAATCCTTGCCCTGAAAGAAAAGGAAAGCCACAGCCTGGAATTATTCCCTTATGATACCACAAGGCTTGAATACATCAGGAGCAACTATTATTCTGCCCTGGCCTCCGGCCCTATCCTCCGGCTTGACGGAAAGGTGCCCGACTTCTCAGGCGCTTCCTTCTTCACAATGCGCCATCCGAGGACGTTTATCGGCTGGGACGGCAAGGGCATGGTCTATATGGTTGTGGTTGACGGACGTTTCCCGGGCCAGGCTGACGGGATGAGCATCCCGGAACTGGCCACCCTTACCCGCTTGCTCGGGCTCAAAGACGCAATGAACCTCGACGGAGGCGGTTCCTCTACCTTGTGGACCGACAGGACTGGAATAGTCAATTATCCCTACGATAACAAAAAGTACGACCACGAAGGAGCCCGGGTCGTACCTAATATCATAGTAGTCAAGTAGGCAAGCTATTCAAGCGTCCATTCCGCACCGTCCTTGGTGTCCTTGACAGTGATGCCAAGGGCCTTGAGATGGTCGCGGATGGCGTCGCTCAGGCCCCAGTCCTTGGCGGCCTTGGCCTTGGCTCTTTCTTCAAGGACCATGTCCATGAGTCCTGAGATTACCTCCTGGTTCTTTCCGCCTTCACCTGCGGCCTCGTCCCTCAGTCCCAGCACTCCGAACACTATGTCGTCGAAGATCTGGACAAGCGTGCCGATGTCGTTGCCTGTCAGCTTGACTGAACCAGCCTTTGCAGAGTTGATGATCCTGACTGCCTCGAAGATGTGAGACAGGGCGACCGGTGTGTTGAGGTCGTCGCAAAGGGCGTCATAGACTCCTTCGAAGATGGCTTTTATCTCGGTGGAATCTGCGGTGCAGGTTTCGGGGGCGATTGCGGTGGGGAGTTCGCCGTAGGGAAGATCCTTCACTTCGCTCAGGATGACATTTTGCGCCTTGGCCAAGGCTAACAGGTCTTTCTGGGCCTGCAGGACCCTCTTGAGCGCCTTCTCTGAAGCCTGGAGTGCCTCGTTGCTGAAGTCCAGGGTTCCGCGGTAATGGGCCTGCAGGATGAAGAAGCGGACTGTCATCGGTGAATATGCCTGTTCGAGCTTCGGATGGTTTCCGGAGAACAGTTCTGGCAGGGTTATGAAATTCCCGAGGGACTTGCCCATTTTCTGGCCGTTGATGGTGATCATGTTATTGTGGACCCAGTAGCGTAGTCCACGGGTCCCTCTCCATGCCACGTTCTGCGCGATCTCGCATTCATGGTGCGGGAACATGAGGTCCATTCCGCCGCCATGGATGTCGAATTCCTCTCCGAGGTATTTCTCTCCCATGACCGAGCACTCAAGATGCCAGCCGGGGAAGCCTTCGCTCCATGGGCTGGGCCAGTGCATTATGTGCTCTGGTTCGGCTTTTTTCCAAAGAGCGAAATCGTAGGGAGCCCTTTTGTCGCTCTGGCCGTCCAATGCGCGTGTCCCTTCCAGGGTGTCATCAAGGTTGCGGCCGGAAAGTATTCCGTAATGGTGCTTCTCGTTGTATTTTTGGACATCGAAATAGACTGAGCCGTTGGAAATGTATGCGTAGCCTGCTTCAAGGATCTTCTTTATGGTTTCTATCTGCTCGATGATATGCCCGGATGCCCTCGGCTCGATGGAAGGCGGAGCCACGTTCAGCATCCTCATGGCCTCGTGGTAGCGGAAGGTGTAGCTTTGGACAACCTCCATGGGTTCAAGCTGCTCCAGGCGGGCCTTCTTGCTGATCTTGTCCTCTCCTTCGTCCGCGTCATGTTCAAGGTGTCCCACGTCAGTGATGTTACGGACGTAGCGTACCTTGTAGCCGAGATGACGCAGGAGCTTGAAAAGCACGTCATAGGTCACTCCGGGACGGGCGTGGCCCAGATGGGCGTCTCCGTACACGGTCGGACCGCAGACATACATTCCGACATGGCCTTCATGGACCGGAACGAAGAGTTCCTTGGTTTTTGAAAGGGTATTTGTGAGATAAAGATTCCTCATCTTGAATTATTTCTTAAAGTAATCGACTGCGTTCTGGAACAGAGGCTGCTCAAGGTCGGCTTCGATGTTCTTGAACAAGCCATCCTCGTAGCGTTCGCTGTGTCCCATCTTTCCGAGAATCTGGCCGTTCCGGCTGATTATTCCCTCTATGGCATAGTAGGATCCGTTCGGATTGTAAGGCGATTCCATCGTGGGCTCATCGGTAATCGGATCCACGTACTGGAAGGCCACCTGTCCGTTGGCGAAGAGATCCCGTGCCAGTTCTTCATTGACTACGAACTTGCCCTCTCCGTGACTTACGGGAATCGTGTACTCGTCCCCTATGGCCATGCCTTTGAGCCATGGAGAGTTGGTTGTAGCCACCCTGGTGGTCACCATCTGGGAGATGTGCCTGTTGATGTCGTTGCGGAACAGGGTCGGGGAGTCTCCGGTCACCTTCCCGAACTCTCCGTAAGGCAGGAGTCCGGATTTGACCAATGCCTGGAATCCGTTGCATATTCCCAGAATCAGGCCTCCGCGTTCCAGCAAGCCTTCGATAGCGGTAGAGATGGCCTTGTTGTTGAGGACGTTGGCTATGAACTTGCCGCTGCCGTCCGGCTCGTCGCCGGCCGAGAATCCTCCGGAAAGCATGAGGATCTGGCACTCTTCGATGTTCCTGCGCATTTCATCGATTGAATCGAAGATGTCTTTGTCGGAAAGGTTCCTGAACACGCTCGTACGCACTTCGGCTCCGGCCTTGCGGAAGGCTTTCGCGGAGTCGTAGTCGCAATTGGTTCCGGGGAAGACCGGCAGGTAGGCGATGACCTTTTCGACCGCAGGACCCTTGTATTCAAGGTCAGCCTTCCTGGCCTTGAATGGTTTGACTCCTTCCATGCCGCGAGGCAAGGTCCTTTCGGAATCGGGCTCGCTGACTGAAGGGTAGACCTTGTCGAAGAGGGACCCGTTGAAATCCATCAGTTCGAAGATCGAGATCGAAGTCCCGTTGACACGAACGTTCCCGTCTTCTCCTGAAGTGACCGTTCCGATCTCCATGGCATTCTCGAAATCGACTTCTCCGTCGGTCTCTATCACGATCGAACCGTAAGAAAGGTTGAACAAGTCTTCTTCATCCAGCTTGACGTCGAAGCCGAAGGCATTGCCGAAACTCATCTTGCAAAGGGCCTCAGCCACTCCGCCGAATCCGACAGCCCATGCGGCCACGATCGTCCCGTCCGCTATCTTTTCATGAATATTGTTCCAATTCCGTTTAAGCTGCTCTACGTCCGGCATCCTGTTCTCCAGGGGAGTGTGCCTTACAAGATACAGCCGGTCGCCTTCCCATTTGAATTCCGGTGAAATGACGTTGTCAACCTTGACGGGCGTTATTCCGAAAGCGATCAGAGTCGGCGGGACATGGATGGGGCCATGCTCGGTCTCGAATGAACCGCTCATGGAGTCCTTCCCTCCGATCGAAGGGAGTCCGAAGGCTTCCTGCATCTTGAGGGCACCGAGAAGGGCTGCGGCAGGCTTGCCCCATGTGTGTGGATCGGAAGTCATCCTTTCGAAATATTCCTGGCAGGAGAATCTCATTGTCTTCCAGTCTCCTCCGGCTGCGACAATCTTGCTGCAAGCTTCTATGAACGAATATGCCGCACCGTGGTAGGGACTCCATTCGCAAAGGTCCGGATTGAAGCCGAAAGCCATCATGCTTGCGGTCCTGGTGAAGCCGTCCACTGGAAGCTTCTGTACGGAAACCTGGGTTTCTGTGGTCTGGAGTTCGCCTCCGAATGGCATCAGGACGGTGGAACGCCCGATGGTGGAGTCGAACATCTCGATGAGCCCCTTCTGGCTTGTGACATTTGGATCCTGCAGGTTGGCGAACATCTTTTCCTTGAGGTTCTTGCCCGGGATGTCCCTATAGAAGGGGTCGGTTCCGTCAACCGCTCCGATGCAGGCCTTTGAATAGTGCCTGGCTCCAGCGCTGTCGATGAAATCACGCCTGAGGTCGACTACCAGCTTGCCGCAGTTGTACATGCGCATCCTTTCAGTGTCGGTGACATCCGCGACATGGGTGACTTCGATGTTCTCCGAGTGGCAATATTCCTTGAATATCTCTTCGTCTTTCGCTTCGATGACCACGGCCATCCTCTCCTGGGACTCGCTGATCGCGAGTTCGGTGGAGTTCATTCCGCTGTACTTGACAGGCACCCTGTCGAGATAGATGTCCAGTCCAGCGGTGAGTTCGCCGATAGCTACGCTGACTCCGCCGGCTCCGAAATCATT
>CADBMD010000023.1 GCA_902795735.1 uncultured Bacteroidia bacterium | reverse complement strand
GAGAATGCTACCGCTTACCTGATCGCAGGACAGGCTTCCCAGAAGCTCAGCAAGAACGCTGACGCCATCAAGAACTTTGAGAAGTATGTCGAGCTCAAGCCCACTGCTTCCAATGCCAACGGTATCATCTTCACCATCGGAGCCCTCTATCAGGGTCAGAAGAACAACGCCAAGGCTCTTGAGTTCTACAAGAAAGTCCAGAACGACGCCAAGTATGGTGCCCAGGCAAAGCAGATGATCGCTGCCCTGAGCAAATAATGACGAAGCTCGAACTACTTGCTCCGGCAAGGAACGCTGACATCGGCATCGCGGCCATCGACTGCGGTGCCGATGCGGTATATATTGCCGGGCCGCAGTTCGGTGCGAGGCAGAGCGCGGGCAACTCGATGGAGGATGTCCGTAGGCTCTGTGAATATGCCCACAAGTTTGGCGTCAAGATATTCCTGACACTCAACACCATACTGTTTGATTCGGAACTGAAGGAAGCGGAATGTATCCTTGCCGAAGCAGCCCGGGCCGGCGTGGACGCTGTGATAGCCCAGGACCTGGCGGTGTTTGAGATTCTTCGCTGCGCTCAGAATGACGGTGCGCTGAATGGCATTGAGGTCCACGCATCAACGCAGTGCGCCATCAGGACCCCCGAACAAGCCAGATTCTACGAAAGTCTGGGAGCGACCAGGCTGGTACTTGAAAGACAACTTTCCGTTGAGCAGATCCGCGCTATCAGGGAAGCCGTCAACTGCGAACTTGAATTCTTTGTCCACGGAGCCCTGTGCGTCTGCTACAGCGGGCAATGCTACATGTCCGAGTCAATCGAAGGCCGTAGTGCCAACCGAGGAGCCTGCATCCAGGCCTGCCGATCCATCTACGATCTTGTGGACGGAAAAGGCAAGACACTGGTCAAAGACAAGGCCCTTCTTTCCTTGAAAGACTACAACCTTTTGGGAAGGCTCGAAGACCTTGCTGAGGCAGGAATATGTTCATTCAAGATCGAAGGCCGTCTCAAGAATATTTCATATGTAAGGAATGTCGTCCGGGCATATTCAAACGCTTTGGACGAATTGGTTGCAAAATATCCGGATGTCTATTGCCGTTCATCCTTCGGAAAGGTAGAGGGGGGCTTCAAGCCTGACCTGGCAAAGACTTTCAACAGGGGATACACCCAACTGTTCCTTGATGGGAAACGTGGGAAATGGTCATCCATGGACACCCCAAAGTCTGCCGGAGAAACTATAGGTACTGTTGTAAACATCAAGTTTGCCCAAACAAAGAAGATGGAAATCGCCATAAAGCTGAACAATCCAGCGACTATATTGCGCAATGGTGATGGTTTTTCTTTCATTTCCAAAGATCACAATGAAATACGAGGATTCAGAGGAGATGTCTGCAGTGGATCGACGATAGTTTGCCAGGGAGTCCCCGGTCTTTATGTAGGAGCGGAAATCCGCAGGAACCTTGACACTGCCTTTGAGAAAGAACTAGAATCCAACCTTCCAAAACGTCTTATTCCCGTTACAGTACAGTTGAAGATTCAACATGGACATCTGGCCAACCGGCTTGATCACCAAGACCAACGGCAATCTGCTACAGCCCAGCCAAGTACTTTGCTGAGCTCGGCGAGTGACTCGGAGTTCATGGTTACTACCAAGGCTGAGAGTCAGGACGGAAGGATCGTCGAGTTCGACTTGAACGCCGGGAGTCAACCGGCGTCGAACCTTGAGCGGATGAAGGCCATGTTCAAGTCGCAGATGGAAAAGGAGACAGGCATCTATACCTTCTCGCTGTCCAGCATCGAAATGCCTGACGAAGAATTGCCTTTCCTCCCCGCATCAGCCATAAATGGCATCAGGAGGGAAATCGCCCAGAGGCTTGACTGGAGTGAACACACTGGTCTTGACGGGAGTGCGGCAGGGCACCATGTCATTCTGAGGCCCAAGGCCGAAGAATCTACCGTTCACGTCTCCGAAACCATTGATTATAAATATAATATCGCCAACACATCGGCCCGGGAAACCCTACTCCGTCTTGGAGCAAAGAAAATCGAGGATGCTTTTGAGTTGACTCATAGGAAAGATGCCGAGCTCATGCGAAGCAAATACTGCATCAGATATGAACTGGGTATTTGCCAGGGTCCTGCAACCATGCGTTCCGACAATTCCGGTTTAAGACCGGCAGCCGGAGACCTATTCCTTATCAACAATGGCAAGCGCTACCGTCTTCATTTCGACTGTGCCAACTGTGAAATGACACTCTCAAGCCTTTGACAAACTCTCAAACTTAATTACTTATCCGACTCATCCGTGAGCAACAAAGCCCGAAACGCTCACGGAGTATCCTTTATTGTAAAGATGCCAGAACTCTGCGGAAGATATTCGACGAATACGTGACTTTACAGTTCAGCACGGAACTGCTTGAACTGGGAAAAGAGAGTGCTCCGCCCAGCCACGGTTTAGGCCGGTTTACGTGGCTGGAACGGGGTCATTCGGCATCGCAGCCACGGTTTAGGCTGGTTTACGTGGCTGAATTGGGAGATATAGAGGTGGCAGGATGATGCAGGACGATGCAGGATGATGTGGCGTGTCGTCAGTTGAATGTGAAAGTGATGGAGACGTCGCCGAAGCGGTTCGGGACATCATTGTAGCGCTGGAAATAGCTGGCCGACAACTTTCCACGCCATACAATGTCGTCATTACGATGATAGGGGATCTCAACTTCGAATCCATACGATTTAGACTTGATCTTGACCAGTCCGCTTGATTTCCAGGAAGTCATCTTCCCTCCATCATCTTCAGTAAGCATGAATGCACATTCGTCAAGCTGGTCCGACCAGTCGGAAAACAGGATAGTGTTATACCTCAACGCCTTACCAACCTGACTCCTCTTAACTTTAATCATAAGGTCCGTAATCTCAGGCTTATAGTACTTCATGTCTGAAGCTACATCTGCTGTAAAGGCCTTGAGCGCTCCGGTTTTGATGAAGAACTCGCTACCTCCCGAAAGCCATGGATCATACTGCCTGTGAGCCTTGAACTCTTTCAACCTGAGTGTCCGGAAGTTCCTGGTTGCTTTGGTGGGAATGTCCGAGGAGGAAGCATTGCTGACTTTTCCCATCTTTTCCATCATCTGAGGAGTAAGAGCTTCTGCGTCCGTGTTGTAATTAACTACCCAGACAGGATGTGAAGCCGCGAATGCTTCGTCAACCATAATTTCTTCAATCTCCCATGAACCGTCAGTATGTTCTCTCCGAGAAAAACCCACATTCTTCTCTCTGGGCTCGTCTGGGCAGAATGTGATGACAGGAAGGGTTTTTTGATCCCAGTTTTCAGAGTATGGCCAGTAGATTTGAAGGCCTGATTCTGAAAGCTCTGAATAGACCGACCTGGTCAGCGTACTGACACCTGCGGCAAAGAAAAGATCACGGAAAGCGGGTGATGTGGCATCAGACATAGTTGCAGATGAACCTGCACGAGATAAGGATCCAGTCTCTTCATCGCCAATGCCTGTCCCAGGGCTTTCAAAGAGATTCTTGAAAGGATACTCCTCATCATAGCCGTTGGCGGATGAGGCATTAACCCCATTCCAAACTTCCTGTACATGATCGATGGTCAATGGTAGTCCGGAAATCATCCTGGCTACTGACTCAGGAGTAATCTCGCTTACGGGATCAGGAACAGGCCTCTGGACAGACAGATCATCAGCGGTGGATGATTCACATGAATTCAATAACGCAATGCCAAAGGAAAGCAGCATAATGCTTCCCGTGACCTTTAAAATAAAAATGAAGTTTTTCATGTCTTTAAGTTTATTAAGTTTCTTCAATGCAAAGAGACGGAAAAACAGCCGTTGAACAAAATGTCCAACGGTTAATTGGAAAATCCGCAAGCGGAGCCTTCCTGGGCGTGGTCTGCCTATCTTGAAAAAACTATAAAGCGGTTCTTTTCGTTATAGTCCTTGACGATCTCACAGTCATGGAAGCCGGCTTCCGAGAACACTTTGCGGGTCTCTGGCCCGAGAAGTTCATTTATCTCCACGAAGCCCCATCCTTCAGGGGCGAGAAGGTTCCGCGCCCAGCGGGATACTGCCCGGTAGAAAAGAAGAGGATCTTCGTCTGGGACAAACAAGGCGACCTGGGGCTCGAAGCCAAGCACATTGACCCTCATCTGTGACTTCTGGGATTCCATTATGTAAGGAGGGTTGCTCAAGACCAGGTCGAACTTGCCAAGGTCGAATTGGGAATCATCTCCAAGTACATCTGCAATCATGAACCGAGGAGCCAAAGCCCCTTTTTCTTTAAGAAGAGCGGCAAAATCCTGTTCCATGGCCACCATGATGGCTTTCTCGGAAATGTCAGTTGCAATCACTTCTGCTCCGGGAATGCTCAATGCCATGGTCCATGCTATGCATCCGGATCCCGTACAAAGGTCCAGGATACGGACTGGCTTTGAATTACCGTAGGCTTGGCGCATCCTCTGCTTCCGGGATCCTATCTTGATTGCCTCCTGGCACAGCAGTTCCGTCTCTGGCCTGGGAATGAGTACGTCGCGGGTTACTTTGAACTTGAAGCCGAAGAAATCAGCAGATCCGGTCACGTATTGGATAGGCTCTCCTGAAGAAAGCCGCCCAAGGTCTTCTTCAAGCAATTCAAGTGATTTGTCATCGATTGTGCGCTCCGGTTCTACCAGATGGGTATAACTCTTCGTGCCGATCCGGTCTTCACAAAGCATCAGGATGATGTTCCGTGCTTCGGAGGTGGGATATAGCGGCTCGAGGCGCTCTGTTCCTAGCCTGATAAAATCTTTCAGGAGCATCAGGACGCTTCGATTATTCCTGTGAGGAAGTCGGTAAGGTCAAGTCCCGCGGTGCGGATCATCTTGGGAACCAGTGAAGCTCCCGTCATTCCTGGAATATTGTTGATTTCGAGGAATATCAGGTCATCTCCGGATAGGATGTAATCCATCCTCACGACTCCGGCGCAACCCATGTGGGAAAAGATCTTCTTGCTGACTTCCTGGATCTTCTCGCTGACCTTTTCGTCTATTGGAGCCGGGCAAATCTCCTGGCTGTGTCCGTTGTACTTGGCATCGTAGTCGAAGTAGTCGTTGTCGGTAACGATTTCGATGACCGGCAAGGCTTTGACTCCGTCGGCATCCCTGTAGGCGGCACAGGTGACCTCCCTGCCTGAAACGCCCTGCTCGATTATCACGGTAGGGCCTTCCGAGTAGGCATAGTTGATGGCTTCAATGAGTTTGTCGGGATCTTCGACCTTGGTGATGCCGAAACTGGAACCTCCGTCGGTGGGCTTGACGAAAACAGGGAAAGCAAGCTTGGAAACTACGTCTTTACGTACGGCCTCAAGATCCATCCCTGCCCGGACAAAGACGTCTGGAGCGCATTTTACAAAATCAACTTCCCTGAGATAATTCTTGCATGAGAACTTGTCGAAGGACACGGCTGAGACAAAAGCACTGCTGCTGCTGAACGGGATGCCCATCATCTCGAAATATCCCTGGAGGAGTCCGTTCTCTCCGGGAGTACCATGCTGCATGATGTAGGCATAGTCGAACTTGACTTTCTCGCCATAGACCTTGACCGAGAAATCTGTCTTGTCAATCTCGGGACGAGCGCCTTCCGGGAAGGGAATCCTCATGGCGTCACGTTTCTTCATGGCCACCAGCTGCCATTTCCCGAACCTGGCGAAAATCTCATAGACATCGTACTTTGCTCCGTCAATGCGGGATGCAACG
>CADBMD010000022.1 GCA_902795735.1 uncultured Bacteroidia bacterium | reverse complement strand
GGAGAAAGGTTTGCGGACTATCTACGTCAATGCCAGGGACAACTTCTTCGATTGTCCTGAGCGTGAGAGGGGACAATGGTGGGGAGACATCGTGACTATCCTGGGCGAGAGTTTCTACACCTACACTCCGTCCCTGAATGCCCTTGTCCGTAAGGGAATCCGTGAGCTATGTGACTGGCAGCGTCCGGACGGCATCATCTACTCTCCGATCCCGGGGAACTATGGAGCGGAACTTCCCTGCCAGATGCTTGCAGCAGTCGGACGCTATGGTTTCTGGACCTACTACATGAACACCGGCGACAAGGCTACCATCGAATATGTCTACCCGGCGGTGAAGAAATATCTCGCCACCTATCATGTCGGGAAGGATGGCCTTCTTGAATGGCACGACGGCGATTGGAACTGGGGCGACTGGGGTGAAAACAGGGACATGAGACTTTTGCAGTCGATGTGGTACTGTCTGGCACTTCATTCGATCTCGGACATGGCGGACCTTCTCGGGAATCCCGGTGAGGGCGGTGCTTATTGGGAGCAGATGAACGGAATCAAGGATGCCATCAACCGGGTTGCGTGGACGGGCACATGCTACCGTCATCCGGACTACGAAGGTGAGACTGACGACAGGGTCCAGGCGCTTGCCGTGCTGGCCGGAATCGCCGGCAAGGACAAGTACGATGCCCTTTACGAGGTCTTCAAGAAAGAAGAACACTCCAGCCCTTACATGGAGAAATACGTGATGGAAGCCCTGTTCGCCATCGGTCACGGGGATTATGCCCTTGAACGTGAACGGAAGCGCTATGGTTTCATGGTCAACCATCCAGATTACGATACCCTGTTCGAAAACTGGAACGTGGGTGTCGACGGGGACTGGGACTGCGGCTCCGTCAACCATGCATGGAGCGGTGGACCTCTGGCCGTGTTCCCGACCAGGATGTTCGGAATCAATCCTATCGAGGCCGGTTGGAAACGTTTCTCAGTAAGTCCTGACGAACACATATTCAATGATTGCAGCATTTCCTTCCAGACGGTTCAGGGCAAGGTCGCGGTTGCCTTCAAGAGGAACGGCGACAAAGCAACCCTGGATGTTGAAGTGCCGGAAGGGTCTGCTGCAGAGGTAAGTGTGCCATGGGCCCATTACCGCATGGATCTCGGGCCGGGCAAGCACAGCCTTGAAATTGGCAATGGACCTGTTCTCGAGAAAGGGAATTTCAAGTTCAGGGACAAGGACCAGCCCGTCGAAAAGAGGGTGAATGACCTCCTCAAGCGCATGACCTTGGAAGAAAAGGTGAACCAGATTAGCGCCCAATTGCTGTCGTTGCCTTCATGGGACAACAGGAACTATGCAAAGGGCCATATCCGCAACATCGGACATTTCCTCCCTGACCAGAATCTGCCAAACGATCCCAAGTCGGTGGCGGAGAAGATCAACGAGGACACCAGGCTTTCGATCGAGGCTAACAGATGGGGTATTCCGGTACTCCAGCATGGTGAAGCCCTGCATGGTGCCCAGTGGGGGAATGCCACATGTTTCCCTCAGAGCATAGCGATGGCGGCCACCTTTGACGACGACCTTTACTATCAGGTCGGCAAAGTGGTTGCCGAGGAACTTAGGGCTGTCGGAGTCCGTCAGGTCTATGCACCGGTGATCAACATAACACGCGACCAGCGTTGGGGCAGGGCTCAGGAAAGCTATGGCGAAGATGTACTGCTGAACTCTTTGATGGGTGTAGCTTACGTCAAGGCCCTTGAAGAAGGAGGAGTCGTCGCAACTCCGAAGCATTTCGTAGACAACTACGGAGAGGGCGGGCACGATTCCTACGCATCTCCGACATCCTGGAGAGTCTTGAGGGAAGTGTATCTCGAACCTTTCCGTGCCTGTGTCCAGGAGGGAGGAGCCCACGGCATAATGTCTTCCTACAATTCAGTGGATGGGGTCCCTTCCAGCTGCAACAGTGTCCTGCTTAAGGACATACTGAAAGATGAATGGGGTTTCGAAGGTATCGTGGTCTCCGATTATGATGCGGTCGATATCGTCCACAGGAGCCATGCGATGGCCGGGTCCAACCGAGATGCACTGGCTCTCTGCCTGGAAAACGGACTTGACCTGCAGCTCCACACCACTTCAAGCGACCTCCTGGACCTTGTCAAGGAAGGAAAGGTCAGCGAAAAGACTTTGGATGAATGTGTCAGGAGAGTGCTTGCAATCAAGTTCCGTCTCGGCCTTTTCGACGAACCCTATGTCGATCCGGACAAGGCGGCCGGCATTGTCCGCAGCCAGGAGCACAGGGACCTGGCCTATGAGGCGGCATGCAAGTCCATGACCTTGCTCAAGAACGACGGCATACTGCCCCTTAAGCCAGGCAGTGTCAAGAGGATAGGAGTGTATGGGCCGGCTGCTGATGTCCTCAGCCTTGGCGACTATAGTGGCGCCAGGGGCGGGTGGAAAGGTGACGGTGTCACACCGCTCCAGGGTTTGAAAGAAGTGTATGGCGGATCTGCAGAGGTCGTCTTGAACAAAGATGGACAGAATGTGAATCCTCTGGCCAGGACATGCGATGTCCTTCTTTTCTTCCCTTCCATCACAGAGGAAGAAGGAAGGGACCGCAGCAGTTTCAACCTCCCGTCCGCCGACGTCGTCCAGGAGAGGGCTCAGACGAATGCTGTGATAATAGCGGACCAGCAGGAATCCAGGGTCAGGATAGACCAGGAAAAGATGATCCGTGACCTTGTCGCAACCGGAAAGCCTGTAGTGGTGGTCCTGCAGAACGGAGCAGTGATCGATGTGACAGGTTGGGTTGACGGCACGGCGGCGCTTCTTGATGCCTGGTACCCAGGCGAGCAGGGAGGAAGGGCGATAGCGGATGTCCTGTCCGGCAAAGTGAATCCGGGCGGCAGGCTGCCTTTCAGCTGGGCCAGGAACATCGGCCAGAATCCGATGTATTATTCAATAAAGCCCAGCGGCCGCGGCTACGGCTATGTCGAGAATGACGGCAGGCCGCTCTATCCCTTCGGCTATGGCTTGAGCTACACTGCCTTTGAATATTCAGATTTCCATGTTGCGGAATCCCTTGCAAAGGATCAGGCCCTGAAGTTAGAGGTCAAGGTGACCAACACCGGAGAAGTTGAAGGAGACGAGGTGGTGCAGGCTTATATCCATGATGAACTGGCCTCCGTCGCCCGTCCGATGAAGGAACTGGCGGCGTTCAAGAGGATCACCCTGAAACCCGGCGAGAGCAAAGTGGTGGAACTTGAGATTCCTTACCGCCGGTTCGCCATGTGGGACAAAGACATGGTCTTCAGGGTCGAAGAAGGCTGGTTCGAAGTCTGGCTTGGTCGCGATGCCGATAAAAAGACCGTCGGAGGAAGAGTCTTGGTCAGCGGCGGGATGATTTGATGATGCTTGATAATTAATTGTTTGATTGTATGAGAAGATTGTGGATACTAACCTGCGTCCTGGCATTCTTTGCCAGTATGCTTTCAGTCAGAGCCCAGGAGCCTTTGTTCAGGGATGAAAGCGCGCCCATCAAGGACAGGGTGGAAGATCTCCTGTCCAGGATGACCGTCGATGAAAAGATCGACCTCTTGCGTGCGACTTCTCCTGCCAACGAACGTCTGGGAATCGAAAAGTACTACCATGGCAACGAAGCCCTCCACGGTGTGGTGCGGCCTGGGCGGTTCACCGTCTTTCCCCAGGCGATAGGTCTGGCTGCTTCCTGGGATCCGGAACTGCTTCATGAAGTTGCCACGGCCATCTCCGATGAAGCCCGGGCTAGGTGGAATGAACTTGACCAGGGCAGGCTCCAGACCAACCAGTTCAGTGACCTGCTTACCTTCTGGTCGCCTACCGTCAACATGGCTCGTGATCCACGCTGGGGAAGGACTCCGGAGACTTATGGAGAAGACCCTTTCCTCACAGGAGAGATGGGAACTGCCTTCGTAAGGGGCCTTCAGGGCGATGATCCGAGGTACCTGAAGGTGGTCTCCACCCCCAAGCATTTCGCAGTCAACAACGAAGAGCACAACCGCTTCGAATGCGAGGTTGAAGTGAGCGAAAAGCAGCTGAGGGAATACTACCTTCCTGGCTATGAGGCCCTTGTCAAGAGGGGGCATGCCGCTTCCATAATGGCTGCCTACAATTCGATCAATGGAATTCCATGCTCTTCCAACCCATGGCTCCTTACAAAGGTCCTGAGGGAAGACTGGGGTTTCGACGGCTATGTAGTGTCCGACTGCGGAGGACCTTCCACGCTGGTTGAGGACCATTTCTATGTCAAGCTGCGTGAAACTGCGGCTGCCCTCTGCCTCCTTTCCGGCCTTGATTTGGAGTGCGGCGACAATTATTTCATCGAGCCGCTCCGCAAAGCCTATGAACTTGGAATGGTCCGTGACGAAGACATCGACAGGGCGGCCAGGAGAGTCCTTACGGCCAGGATGCGTCTCGGCATATTCGATTCAGGCAAAGACAACCCCTACACCAAGATCTCTCCTGACGTGATTGGTTCGAAAGAACACACTGACCTGGCCCTTCAGATGGCTCGGGAAGCAATAGTCCTCCTCAAGAACGACAAGAACACCCTTCCATTGAAAAAGGGGAAGGTCCGTTCGCTCGCAGTGGTGGGTATAAATGCCGGACAATGCGAGTTCGGCGACTACAGCGGAGTCCCGGCCTCGGCACCTGTCTCGATCCTGGATGGAATCAAGGCAATGGCGGGTAAGGACATAAAAGTGAGCTACGCCCCTTGGAAAACAGCCTCTGACAGGATGGAGATAGTCTCTCCTGAATTCTTCCCTGACGGTTTGAAGGCTGAATATTTCAAAGGGACCGATCTTGAAGGGACCCCTTCCGTGAGGAAGGAAGAGTGGATCAACTTCGAGCCTTCGAACCAGGCCCCCGATCCATTCATCCCTGAAACTCCTGTGAGTGTGCGCTGGACTGGGAAGCTGCGCCCGGCAGTGAGCGGCGAGTATGTGCTCAGTTTTACATCAGATGATGGATGCAGGCTTTATCTCGACGGCAGATTGCTTATCGATGCCTGGGACTCTCATGCCGTGCGGTCCGATGAAGCGACCATATCACTTGAGGCAGGCCATGACTACGATCTTTCAGTAGAGTACTACAACCTCCGGGATTATGCCGTTGCAAAACTTAACTGGAAAGCTCCCATGGCTGACGAGAATGACAGGATGTCACTCTACGGAAAGGCCGGGCAGCTGGCCCGTGAATGCGATGCAGTCATTGCTGTAATGGGCATAAACAAAACCATCGAAAGGGAAGGTAAGGACCGCGACTACATCACCCTGCCTGCCGACCAGCAGGAATTCCTCCAGGAACTTTATCATGTCAACAAGAATGTAGTTCTGGTCCTCGTGGCCGGAAGCCCCCTGTCCATCCTCTGGGAAGACAAGAACATCCCTGCGATAGTGAATGCATGGTATCCCGGAGAGCAGGGCGGCACAGCCGTGGCTGAAGTCCTGTTCGGCAAGTACAACCCTTCAGGCAGACTTCCCCTGACTTATTACAACCGGATCGAGGATCTGCCTCCGTTCGATGACTATGACATCACGAAGAGGACTTACAAGTATTTCGAAGGGGATGTCCTCTATCCATTCGGCTACGGCCTCAGCTATACCTCGTTCAAGTATTCAGGACTGAAGGTTGAAGACAAAGGGGAGACGGTGGAAGTCTCTTTCACGCTGAAGAATGTCGGCAGGTTCGACGGAGATGAGGTGGCCCAGGTCTATGTCCGTCTCCCTGAATATGAAGTAAAGGCTCCTATTAAGGAACTCCGCGGTTTTAAACGTGTCCATCTGAAAAAGGGGCAGGGCAAGGTCGTGACCATCCCTGTCCGCCGTGAGGACCTTCGCTATTGGAGCGAATCCAAGAAGGAATTCATAGTTCCGGAAGGTCTTCCCGAAATCATGGTGGGAGCTTCTTCCGCAGACATAAGGCTTAAAACGGAATGATCCCATGAAAAGAATAACCTCCATCTGCCTTGCAGTCCTCCTGGGCGTTTGCTTGCCCTCATGTTCAAGGCAAGGCTCTGATCCGGCAGCAAAGGATCTTTACAAGATGTTCGACCGGCCCCCTTTGGAATACGGGCCCTATGTCTGGTGGCATTGGATGGGCAGCAATTTCTCCAAGGAAGGGATACGCAAGGACCTGGAGGCTATGAAGGAATCCGGGATAGCGGGTGCTACCATCTTCAACCTGACCTCGGCAGTTCAGGAATCAGAGGCTCCTGTCGGGAACAATCCCTGGCCTGACCAGACGTACCGGAGCCCAAAGTACTGGGAGGCGATAGCCTATGCCGCGCAGGTGGCTGAAGAGCTTGGCCTTAAGATAGGACTTCACAATTCCCCGGGCTACAGTACGACCGGAGGTCCCTGGATCGACGAAGAAAAAGGGATGCAGAAAGTCGTGTTCAGCAGAACGGATGTCTCCGGTGGCAGGAAGGTGGTTGTCAGCCTTCCGGTTCCGGACCTTCCTTCTTTCTCATTTTACAGTGACTACGTGTCCTGGGCTAAAAAGTTCCATGACATTGCGGTCATGGCAGTCCCTGTCAAGGATAACCTGACCAGGAACGACGTCCTTGACTTGTCCGGGAATATGGATGATGCCGGGAAGCTGGACTGGGACGCTCCGGCAGGGAAATGGAAGGTCTACAGGATCGGGCATGCCTGCACCATGGCATTCCCTCACCCTGTCCCGGAAGAAGTGCTGGGGAAGTGCTTTGAAGCCGACAAGATGAATGCCGGCATCTCTGCCTTCCACTGGGACAATGTCATCGGCCCTCTCGAAGAACATGTGGTAGGCTATTTCGGCAAGTCATTCACTCATCTGCTGATAGACAGCTATGAGGCCGGCGGCCAGGACTGGACCGAGGGCTTCAGGGATGAGTTCCTGAAGGAGCATGGCTACGATCCGGTCCCGATGTTCGCACTCAAGGATTCCAATCCCGGAAACGTCCTTGTCGAGGGCTTCGACGAGGACATGGAAAAGACCGTCAGCCGCATGTTCATCGACAACGGGTTCAAGGTGGCGAAAGAGAAGATCAACGCGAAAGGCCTCCAGCTGTTCTGGGAGCCATATTCAGGGCCTTTCGATACGGCCGCTTCCGTAGAGGTGGCCGACCTTCCCATGGGAGAATTCTGGACCCACAGCTCCGGGCGCATCTCTTCCACCATCGTGGACAAGGCAAAGGAAGCCGGAAAGGTTCTCGTGGGAGCCGAGGCATTCACAGGATGGCCAACCAACAGCCACTACACCGAGGATCCCGAATTCCTCAAGAATTCCGCCGACGGAGCCTTCGTGTCGGGAGCCAACCTGCTGTTCCTACATCACTGGGTTCACCAGCCTTTCGATGACAGGTACCAGCCGGGGATGGGAATGGGGTGGTGGGGCACCCATTTCGGCAGGAACCAGACTTGGTTCGAGCCTGGGAAGGCTTTCTTTACTTATCTGTCCCGCTGCCAGATGATGCTGCGCCAAGGCGTGCTTGAAGACAGGTCGGAGAACTGGATCCATAGGAAGACATCCGACTGCGACATCTATTTCGCAGTCAACCAAGATTCCGTACCTGTAGAATTGGCCCTTGCACCCTGGGCCCAGGATTGTACTCCTGAACTATGGGATCCATATTCAGGCGAAATATCCCTTGCTCCAGCGTATCCTGTAAAGGATTCAGTCAGGATCAGCCTGGAGGCCGGCCATTCGATGTTCGTGGTCCTGAACCACGGGAAATCCAACTACAGGAAATCACCTGCCTGCGCCGTCCGGACAGAAGAGAGAAGACCTCTTGGAGATGTCTGGAATGTCGGTTTCGTACCGAAGGTTGATGATCCTTTCACCGTGGAATCGTTCCGGCTGGAAGATTTCAGCCTTTCAGAGGATGACAGGATCAGGTACTTTTCAGGAACCGCTACCTACACTTCAAGCTTTACAATAGGCAAGGATGATCTTGCCGGTGGCCGCAAAGTCTTCATGGACCTTGGAGAGCTGAATGATATTGCCGAGCTGAGGGTAAATGGGAAGAAAGTCGCGGTGCTTTGGTATCCTCCCTACAGGACTGATGTGACCGGGTTCCTTCACAAAGGAGAGAATTCTGTCTCCATCGCCGTTACAAACAACTGGGCCAACCGGCTTATCGGAGACGAACGCCATGAACCTGACTTCGAATGGGGAACCGACAGGGGTGAGAGCATGGGCAGGGCAATGGCCTCCTTCCCGGAATGGTTCATGAAGGATGGAGAACGTCCGTCCAAGGACAGGAAGGCTTTCGTGATCTGGTCCTATTTCCGGGAAGATTCACAACTCCAGCCTGCCGGCTTGCTGGGACCGGTGGCACTTGACATCGTGAAAGTAGATGGATAGGCTCAGGAACATATTCATAGTCTTGCTATTCCTTGTTCCTTCCGCCCTCCTTGCCCAGGAAAAGGAAGACAACACTTTCGGAGGGTGGGAGTTCGTCGAGGTCAACCACGACTTCCGCAACGGCCCATTCTTCGCCACTTTCTACTTCGAGCATGACAACTACCAGTACAAGAGGCTGGAATGCTGGTACACGAGGACAACTCTCGGCGTCAAGCTGCTTCCGTGGCTCAAGGCTGATGTGGCTTACGATTACATTTACCAGCCAGCGTTCGTTACCCACAAGGCGGTCTTCGATCTCACCGGATCTTTGAAGGAAGGCAACCTGAAACTGTCCGTCAGGGAGAGGTACATGCATGACTGGACACCTGTGCTTGGAGAACAAGGCAACATCCTACGGTCCCGGCTCAAGGTCCAGTATTCGATTCCGGAAAGCCGTTTCAGTCCTTACCTTGCGGTCGAAGTGTTCACATGGGGTGATGAATGGAAGAAAACGAGGCATTATGTCGCCTGCGACTACGACTTGAACAAGGTGGTCCAGTTCGAAGCCTACTACCTTTACTATGCTTTCAACAGTCTTCCTGCCGAGCATGTGATAGGGCTTGGAATCAACATCAACCTATGATTTTAAATGATTTATTATTACTTTTGTAGATAGCCTTAAATGAGAATTGACATTCATTAAAACAATAACATCATGAAAAGATTATCGTCATTCCTTTGCTCTTTGGGAATGCTCCTGTTGTGTGCATGTACGGCAACGACCCAGGATCCGATTCCTCTTCCGGAACATCCGAGACCGGATTTCGAGCGCAGCCAATGGATCAACCTAAACGGCAAGTGGGGCTTTTCCTTCGATGAAGCCATTGCAAGCCAAGCAATTGCCGGCAAGGACTGCTCAGTCCTTGACCAAAGCATCATGGTTCCTTTCCCATGGGGTTCCAAACTCTCAGAAGTCGAAGACAAGGGTGACATCGGCTGGTATGGCCGGGAAATCACCGTGCCCGCCTCCTGGAAGGGAAAGAGAGTCTTCCTGGTGGTAGGAGCTTCGGACTGGGAGACCAGTGCATGGCTCGATGGTCAGGAACTTGGATCCCATCAGGGCGGCTATACTCCCTTCGAGTTCGAACTCAAGGACGTGGATTTCGGCAAGCCCCAGCAGCTCATCATAAAGGCTGACGATAAGCCCAGTGATGCCCACCTGTACGGAAAGCAGGGCTACGGCAACGCACGCGGCATCTGGCAGACCGTCTATCTCGAGGCTCGCGGACAGAATTACATAAGTTCACTTCATTTCACGCCTGATATCGACAACTCCACTGTCAAGGTCGACGTGGCACTCGCCGAGCCTGCCGCCCAAGGGGAGACCTTCAAGCTTGCCTTCAAGACCGGCGGACAGGACACCTTCATCGGCGATATCGCCGGTAAGGACAGGGCTAGCTTCACCATCCCCATCAAGGACCAGCATCTTTGGGACCTGGACGATCCCTTCCTCTATGAAGTCTCGGCCACGCTTGGTGACAAAGACGAAGTCAATTCCTATTTCGGACAGCGCAAGGTAGGAGTCATGCCTTTCCCTGGTTCTGATTTCAACTATGTAGCCCTTAACAACAAGCCTCTCTATCTTCAGCTTTGCCTTGACCAGAGCTATCATCCGGACGGTTTCTACACCTTCCCGAGCGACGAGTTCATGAAGAATGAGATCCTCATATCCAAGAACCTCGGACTCAACGGAAACAGGATCCACATCAAGGTCGAAGTCCCACGCAAGCTCTACTGGGCAGACAAGCTCGGCCTCCTTATCATGGCCGACACTCCTAATTTCTGGGGCGAACCTGTACCTGAGGCCCGCGAGGACTGGGAAAACTGCCTTCGCGCCCAGGTCGAGCGCGACTACAACCATCCCTCGATCTTTGCTTGGGTGAACTTCAACGAGACCTGGGGACTCAGGACCCAGGGAACCTATCTCCCGGAGACCCAGGAATGGGTGCGCTCCATGTACAAACTGACCAAGAGCCTGGATCCTTCAAGACTCGTAGAGGACCAGAGCGCCTGCAATCACGACCATGTCGAGTCGGACATCAATTCTTGGCATGCCTACTGCCGTGGTTTCGTCTGGGAGGATGAGATCAAGAAATATGTCGACGGGACCTTCCCCGGAAGCACTTACAACTACATCGGCGGCAACGTCCAGAACGGAGCTCCGATGATCAACAGCGAGTGCGGCAACGTCTGGGGATATGAAGGAAGTGCAGGCGACTGCGACTACACCTGGGACTACCACATCATGATGGATGCCTTCCGCCGCAATCCCAAATGCGCCGGCTGGCTCTATACCGAGCACCACGACGTCATCAACGAATGGAACGGCTATGTCAAGTACGACCGGTCTCCGAAGATCGACGGCCTGGACGAACTCGTTCCCGGCATGACCATCGCGGACTTCCAGAGCAACTACTACATTTCTCCTGTCAAGTACCTCTACACCGAGAACAAAGCCGGACAGGAAGTTGACCTGCCCTTCTATGCTTCATTCATGACCGACAAGGATCCGGGCGCCCTTTCCATCGAGACCGAACTGGTCGGCTGGGACAACCTCGGCGATTTCCACACCTTCGGTACGGAATCGCTCCCCGTCAAGTTCTCTCCTTTCCTGAGCTCACAGGTTGGCAGCCAGAAGGTCGGAATACCCGAGACCAACGGACTCTACCTCCTCAGGATAGTCCTCAAGAATGGCAATGGTGATGTCCTGCACCGCAACTTCACCACTTTCCGCGTAAAGGACGGAAAGGATGCCGCACCCGAGAAGGCAACGCTTGTCACCTTCGCTCCCGGAACTTTCTCTGCACAGGACTGGTCTGCAAAGCAGACATCCATCTATGACGGACTTAAAGTGGACGGATTCGGCCACGGTTATTTCGAGTACACCGTCGCCCTGCCCAAGAACGTCGACCTAGAAAAGATTTCTTCTGCCCAGCTCATTTTCGAAGCTTCTGCCAAGCAGCAGTTCGGGAAAGACAAGGAAGGCAATGAGATCCAGGGAGACTACATGCTCGGCAAGGGAACTTTCGATCCTTGCAAGTCGCTTAACTCCTATGCCATGACGGACAATGTCCTCTGGCCCTCCAAGGTTGAAGTCTCCGTCAACGGTACCGTCATCGGCGAGCATGAGCTTGCAGACGATCCTGCTGACCACAGGGGCATCCTTTCATGGGGATCGCAGCCCAACCAGAACCGTATGTGCGAGGCCGGATCCTACGGCGAACTGATCAAGATGGAGATTCCTCTCGACAGGATTCCTGCCGAGGATATCCTCAGGTCAGGGAAAGCCGTAATCCGTTTCTCCGTCCCTGCTTCCGAGCTCGGCGGAGGTCTGGCCATCTATGGCAAGGACTTCGGACGCTATCCGCTTGATCCTACCATCGTGTTGAATTTCTGACACTCAGGACGTTTTGATGAAGAGAGCGTTAACTCTGTTTACAACTTTGCTTGCGGGAGCCATGGCTTTGGCTCAGGCACAGGACATAGACTCCCGTAAGGTTTACTATATCTGCACTCCGGACGGCCTTGTACTGGATTCGCAGGAAAGCATCAACCCGGAAACCAAGATCTGCCTTTCTTCCCAGGATGGCAGGCCCAGCCAGGCCTGGCAGTTCAGGCCTGTCGGGAAGGATACATACCAGCTTGTCAACGGGTTCTCCTTCATGGCCCTTGACAATGATGGCGGGGGAGGGGAACATTCCGTAATCCAGTGGCCGGAAGAAAGGCCGAATCCGAACCAGCACTGGGTGGTTTCTTTCAGGAAGGATGGATCATGTTCCCTTGTGTGCGTCTCAAGCGGGATGGCCCTGGGCCTGCCATCCCAAGGAAAAGCCGGTGATGCTGTCTGGCAGATGGCTGCCGCTCCTGAAAGTCCCCTTCAGTCATGGTTCCTGAAGGAGTCGGATGTTAAGGTGGAGTTCATCATCCCCAAGACTTCATCCAAGAACGACTGGGAGAATGAGACAATTTTCGCCATCAACAAGCTGCCGGGCCATGTTACCTACATTCCTTTTGCAGACGAGAAGGAAATGCTTTCCGATCCGGCCTATTCCAAGCCTTGGGAGAGGACAGAGTCTTCCCGTTACCTGCTTCTCAACGGAAAGTGGAAGTTCAACTGGGTGGCGGATCCCAAGGACCGCCCGGCCGGATTCCAGGCGCCGAGGTACGATGTGTCCTCATGGGACGAAATCGATGTCCCGTCCAACTGGGAGATGAAAGGCTATGGCACTCCACTGTACTCCAACAGCACATATCCCTTCCTCAACAACCCTCCCTTCATCCAGCCTCAGAGGGGTTACACCGCAGAGAAGGAACCCAATCCCACCGGATCCTACCGCAGGGATTTCGACCTCCCTTCAGACTGGGCCGGAAAGCAGGTGTACATCCATTTCGACGGTGTTTACTCAGCTTTCTACGTTTGGGTCAATGGGAAAAAAGTAGGTTATAGCCAGGGCGCCAACAATGATTCCGAATTCGACATCACCAAGTACGTCGTAAAAGGAAGGAACACTGTTGCGGTAGAAGTCTATAAATGGAGCGACGGCAGTTATCTGGAAGACCAGGACATGTTCCGCCTGGCTGGCATCCACAGGGATGTCTATTTGGCGGCCAGGCCAAAGGTCCATTTCCGGGATTTCGACCTGGATCCTGCCTTTGAAGACGGCTTTTCCGCCGCTTCGCTTCAAGTGACCGCCCATGTCCTGAACGATGGCCCCTCTGCCTCTGTGAGCGTGAAGGCATCCATCTATGACGAGGATGGAAAGAAGGTGTCAGAGGCTGTTTCACCTGCCGTGCAGGTCGCATCTGGCAAAGAGAGCCTTCTGGGAGGAATGACTCTCAAGGTGGATTCTCCGAAACTGTGGTCGGCAGAGACTCCTTACCTATATACGGTTCGTCTCGAACTTCTTGACAAGGCTGGCAAAACTCTTGAGAGCACGTTCTTAAAACATGGTTTCCGGAAAGTCGAATTCAAGGACAACAAGCTCTATGTCAATGATGTGCTGACCTATCTCAAGGGTACGGACAGGCACGACATCGATCCCGTACACGGGAAGGCTGTTCCTGTCGAGACCATGCTTGAAGACATCCTGCTGATGAAACGGCACAACATCAACACCGTCCGTACCAGTCACTACCCAAATGACCCGAAGATGTACGCCATGTACGACTATTTCGGGCTGTACATAATCGACGAGGCAGACCAGGAATGCCACGGCAACAATGCCATCAGCACCTATCCTTCATGGGAGGGAGCCTATGTGGACAGGGCTGTGAGGATGGTCCAGAGGGACCGTCTCCATCCATCGGTGATTTTCTGGTCCCTTGGGAACGAGTCCGGACCAGGCCCTAACATAGTGGCGGAGCGTGATGCTGTCCGCCGGCTTGACAGCCGTCCGATCCACTATGAGGGACAGAACGAGATAGCTGACATGGATTCGCAGATGTATCCCTCGCTGGCCGACATGGAGAAGAGGGACAGGAATGGCTCGGACAAGCCTTACATCCTCTGTGAATATGCCCACGCCATGGGCAATGCCATAGGAAACCTCAAAGAGTACTGGGATTACATAGAGAACAAGTCCGCGAGGATGATCGGAGCTTGCATCTGGGATTGGGTCGATCAGGGCATCACCAGGGCAGGCGAGACTGGCGGCAACATCTATTTCGGCGGAGCCTTCGGCGATTCGCCCAATGACAACGACTTCTGCCTCAATGGAATAATCACTTCTGACCGTCGTGTTACCCCGAAACTCCTACAGGTAAAGAAGGTCTACCAGTACGTGAAGATAAGGATGGAAAAACCAGGTACCCTGACCCTTGAGAACAGGTACACAAGCTATGACCTGTCCCAGATGAAGCTTGGATGGAAGATCCTGTATGACGGCAAGGCAGTTGCCACCGGCAGTTCCGCTATCCCTTCGGCCAGACCTTGGCAGAGTGTCTCGGTAGCCCTTCCGGCCAAAGACAAGGCCCTTCTTGAAGCCGACGGCAAGGACGTCACCCTGCAGGTCGAGGTCAGTCTTCTTGAAGCTGCCCGCTGGTGCCAGCCCGGACATGTCGTAGCGTCTGAGGAATTCGTGGTCAAGGAACCCGCAAGGGTACTGGAGGCAGTGGAAACACCCTCCGGCGATCCCTTGAAGACGTACATTGAAGACAACCGCTACCTTTGCACCGTGAATTCCAGGATATCTGCCCGTTTCGACAAGCTTCAGGGTAAGCTCCAGAGCTTGTGCCTGGATGGCAAGGATGTACTTGCGATGCAGGGCGGGCCGCTTTTCAATGGCTATCGCTACATCAGCAATGATGCCCAGAGATTCATGGGGATAGAATTCCATGACCCGTTAATGACAACTTGCCGAGTCACCGGATTCAAGTACAGGGCTTCGGAAGAGGTGCTCACTGTGGAGACGGGAATGGAAGCCGTCGTAGGCGAGACGACAGTCCCTTACTACGTGGTTTATGAAGTCTCGGCTTCCGGGCACATGGACATCAAGGCGACTTTCTCTCCGGGGACCGGATTCGCCCTTCACAGGCTGGGCCTGAGGATGTCCCTGGATCCCGCCTTCGAGAATGTCGAATGGTATGGCCGCGGACCCATGGAGAACTACATCGACAGGAAGGATGCCGCCTTCCTCGGAATCTATGGTACCACAGTTTCAGAAATGGTCGAGCACTATGCCCGTACCCAGACCATGGGTGAGCGTACGGACACAAGATGGATAGCCTTCACATCCGGGGATGGGAGGAAGGTTACTGTAACCGCTGAAGGGCCGCTCAGCTTCTCTGCCCTCCATTACACTGACGAAGACATATTCAATGCTAAGTACTTCCATGAACTGGAAAAGGTCAGGAGGCCGGAGGTGGTCCTTTGCCTGGATGCCTTCATGGACGGTATAGGCAACGGGAGCTGTGGTCCTTCCACCCTCCCGGAGTACAGGATAAAGCCAGGGACGGAGTATTCCTTGAAATTCAGGATCGGGAGGGATTGAAAATGGCTCGACTGCTTCTAATGACCGATTTTTCGGAATCCTATGCCAACAAACTGCTGAAGGGGATCGTGCGTTTTTCACACGAACACGACCCTTGGGTGGTCTGCAAGATGCCGTTGTCCCTGAGGGATAACGGCAGGATGGCCGAAGTGGTCAAGTTCGCCGTCGACTGGAAGGCTGATGCCATCATAGGACAGTTCCTGCCTACCGACGACGTGGAAGCCTTCAGTCGGCATAGGATAATCGCGATTGCCCAGGACTATCAGCAGAAATTCCCGACGATCAGCAACATAAGCGGTGACTATGCGGCCTCGGGACGCATCTGCGCCGACTACTACATCAAGAAAAGGGTACGCAATTTCGGCTTTTTCGGACTGAAAGGGATGGTCTGGTCGGATGAAAGGCGTGACGCGTTTTTCGAAGAGATCAGGGAAAGGGTTCCGGATGCCACCATGTCGGTCTCCGAAGACATCAATATCAGCGACACATGGTGGTACAACATAGAAACCCTTACCGAATGGCTCAGGAGTCTTCCCAAACCGGTAGGAATACTCGCTTGTGACGACAACCGTGCCTACTACATCATCGAGGCGGCGAAGCATCTCAGTGAGAAAGGAATGCGCATTCCGGAAGACATAATGGTGCTTGGGATCGACAACGACGAATCCCTGTGCCAGCTTTGTTCTCCCCAGCTCTCTTCCTTGAACCAGGACACTGAAGAGGCCGGCTACAACATTGCCAGCTACATCGACCGCCTGCTGTCCTTGCCGCCGGAAGAGAGGCTTTCCAGGAAGGAGGACATAATCGTCAAGCCTTCTTTCATCACCGTCCGCCGTTCGACCGATGCCGTGATTCATCCAAACCCCTACATCGGCAAGATACTCTATTACATCAACAACCATATAAGCGACAAGGTCTCCGTGGACGATGTGGTTTCACTCGTCCCGATGTCACGGCGTTTGCTTGAGGGATTGTTCCGAAGAGAGATGGGAACTTCAATCTATCAGTACATCATCCGCATGAGGGTGGAGAAGATGAAGGACCTTATCGTCAACGGCAACTCCCCGATTGCGGCAGCCGATCTGCTCGGGACTGAGTACAAGATCATTGCGCGGAGTTTCAAGAAAATGACCGGAATGACTCCGGGAGAATTCGCAGACACAATCAATATTTGATATGAAGAAAAGATTATTGTTCATTTCCATCGTTGCAGCCGCTATCTTCGCATCATGCAGCAAATCTGACAACGATCCCAGGGTGGTGATTATCACCTATGACGGACTGCGTTGGCAGGAAGTTTTCAGGGGTGCGGATTCCTCCATCATCAACAATCCCAAGTTCGTTCCCGACATCCCGGCACTCAAGAGTGCTTACTGGAGGGAAACCGTAGAAGAGCGCAGGGAGGCTCTGATGCCTTTCACCTGGAGCTATGCGGTGAATCATGGCTTCCTTCTTGGAAACCGTGACAAGGGAAGCAAGATGCAGGTGGCCAATTCGATGAGCTTCTCATATCCTGGCTACAGCGAGATGTTCTGCGGTTATCCGGACGATGAGAGGATTACCGACAATGACCCTGTCGGCAATCCCAACACGAGCGTCCTGGAAGTGGTCAACAGGGATCCTCGCTACAAAGGCAAGGTCATGATGTATTCATCATGGGAATCGATCCGTTTTGCGGTCAACAACGAACGCGGCGGTTTTCCCGGCAGTTCAAAGTATGAGCCCGGACTTTCTGACACACCCGTAACCAAGCTTCTGGACCAGATGCAGGATGCCATGCCCAGGATCTGGGGAGGGGAGCGTTATGATGCCTACACCTTCGGCTATGCAATGGAGACCTTGAAGAAAGATCATCCGAAAGTGTTCTATGTGGGATTCGGTGACACGGATGAGTTCGCCCATGACGGAAAATACGACCGCTATCTCAATATAACCAACAGGACCGACGGGTTCATCCGCAGCATTGTCGAGTATTGCGAATCCGATCCTTTCTACAAGGGCAAGACTACCTACATGATGCTTTGCGACCATGGTAGGGGCCGTGGTGAAAAGTGGCATGGCCATGGCGCTGACCTGAGAGGCTCAGGAGAGACCTGGTTCGTGATGTTCGGAGCTGGTGTCCCTGTCCTTGGAGAGACTTCGGACAACGGAGTCTTCTACAACAAGCAGTTGGCTGCCACCATAGCAGACGTCCTCGGTGTGGATTTCACCCCTGACAACGGAGTGAAGACCGAACCTTTCGATCCTACCTTCAAGAGCGACGATGGGGCCCCCTTTGCTTCAGCATCCTTCAAGGCTCTGGACGTCAAGCCTAAGGGCCAGGGTGTCAGGTACACTTACCATGAAGGTCCTTTCATGAGCGTCAAGGAAGTCATCGCAAGCCCCGTGGTCGCCAGGGGTGTGACCCCTTCCTTCTCGACCGATCCCAAGAAGAGGGAAGACCATTTCGGTTTCGTTTACAATACTCTCATGAAGATCGACCAGTCCGGACTATACCAGTTTTCTGCAGCCACGGACGATGGCTCCAAGGTTTTCGTTGATGGCGAACTCGTCTTTGACATCGACAGGGACGGCGGCGGCATCTCAGAAAAATGGCTGGATCTCGAAGCCGGTTTTCACCGTATCGAGATCCAGTATTTCGAGAATTATGGAGGAGAGACCGTAGAGGTCGGACTCATTGGTCCCGGCATTGATACGGAGCAGCTGCCCGCCTCGATGCTCTGGTACGATTAGCCCTTGATCACTCCAAGTTCCTTACCCACCTTGATGAATGCCGCAATGGCTTTGTCAAGGTGTTCTTTTTTGTGCGCGGCAGAGAGCTGGACGCGGATCCTGGCCTGTCCCTTCGGAACGACAGGATAGTAGAAGCCGGTCACGAATATTCCCTCTTCCGCCATCTTGGCTGCGAATTTCTGGGAGAGGGGAGCGTCGTAGAGCATCACGGCGCAGATCGCGCTCTGGGTAGGCTTGATGTCGAATCCGGCGGCTATCATGGCGTCGCGGAAGTACTGGACGTTCTCCTGCTGACGGTCATGAAGTTCGTTGCTCTCCTTGAGCATCTTGAACATCTCGATTCCGGCTGCGACTATCATCGGAGGCAGGGAGTTCGAGAAGAGGTAAGGACGTGAACGCTGGCGGAGCATGTCGATGATCTCCTTGCGGCCGGTGGTGAATCCGCCGACGGTCCCTCCGAATGCCTTTCCGAGGGTGCCTGTGAATATGTCGATGCGGCCATAGCAGTCGAACTGCTCTGCCACTCCGCGGCCGGTCTTGCCGACCACTCCTGCCGAATGGCTCTCGTCAACCATCACGAGGGCATCGTACTTCTCGGCAAGCTCGCAGATCTTGTCCATCGGAGCGACATTCCCGTCCATCGAGAAGACACCGTCTGTGCAGATGATGCGGAACCTCTGGGCCTGTGCCTCCTTGAGGCAGCGCTCGAGGTCTTCCATGTCAGCGTTCGCATAACGATAGCGGACGGCTTTGCAGAGGCGTACACCGTCGATGATGGAAGCATGGTTCAGGGAATCGGAAATGATGGCGTCTTCGGCTGTGAGGAGAGGCTCGAAGACTCCTCCGTTGGCGTCAAAACAAGAAGCATAGAGAATCGTGTCCTCAGTGTGGAAAAAGTCGGAAATCGCAGCTTCAAGCTCTTTGTGAAGGTCCTGGGTACCGCAGATGAAACGGACGGAACTCATTCCGAATCCTCTTTCGTCCATGGCCTTCTTGGCTGCCTCGATCAGCCTAGGAGAATCGGCAAGCCCGAGGTAGTTGTTGGCACAGAAATTCAATGCTACGCTTCCGTCCTGAAGGGTGATTTCAGCGCTCTGTGCTGAAGCGATATTCCTTTCGTTCTTGTAAAGACCTGCTTCTTTGATTGAAGCCAGTTCTTCTTTCAAATGATCTTGAAATTTGCCGTACATGTTTATAAATGGTTATTGAGTTTCCGGTTTGATAAAAAAAGTGTAAATTTGCATCTGCTAATTTAGCAATTTAGTCTCTATTTGCAATGAAAAATGTTCTTGTGATAGGGTCAACCGGGCAGATAGGTTCCGAATTGACCATGAAGATCAGGAGGCTTATTCCTGATGGAAACGTAGTCGCTGGCTACATCAAGGGCGCCGAACCTAAGGGAATCCTTCTGGAAAGCGGTCCATCGGAAGAAGCAGACGTGTGCAACGGCGGACAGCTTCTGGAAATCGTAAAGAAGTACAAGATCGACACTATCTACAACCTTGCCGCCCTTCTATCGGCAGTAGCGGAAAGGAAGCCGCAGCTTGCCTGGCATATTCAGATTGATGGCTTGATGAACATCCTCGAGATAGCCAGGGAGAATGGATGCGCGGTGTTCACCCCGTCTTCCATCGGGTCCTTCGGGCCTGAGACTCCGCACAAGGACACTCCCCAGGACACTATCCAGCGCCCCCGCTCCATGTACGGATGCACCAAGGTCGCCACGGAACTTCTGAGTGACTATTATTTCCATAAATATGGCGTGGACACCCGTTCCGTCCGTTTCCCGGGTTTGATTTCCAATGTGACCCTTCCCGGAGGCGGAACCACTGACTATGCCGTGGAGATCTATTATGCTGCTGTCAAGGGAGAGGAATTCGTCTGCCCTATCGCTGCCGGCACATTCATGGACATGATGTACATGCCCGATGCCTTGAAGGCCGCCGTGGACATCATGAACGCAGATCCATCCAGGCTCATCCACCGCAATTCATTCAACATCGCTTCGATGAGCTTCAATCCCGAGATCCTCTGCCACAAGATCCAGGAGCATATTCCAGGATTCAAGATGCGCTACGAGGTGGATCCTGTCCGCCAGGCTATCGCAGACTCCTGGCCGGACAAGATGGACGACTCCTGCGCCCGTCAAGAATGGGATTGGAAGCCGTCCTATGACCTTGAAAGCATGACCGTCGACATGATCGACGCCCTGCGCAAGAAACTTCTCTAACTCTCTGCGTAGAGGGAAACGATATTCAGAATCACTTCCGAAGCTTTTTCCATGGATTGAAGGGACACGTATTCCATCTTTCCATGGAAGTTAAGTCCGCCCGCGAATATGTTGGGGCAGGGCAGTCCCTTGAAACTGAGGTTCGCACCGTCGGTCCCGCCTCGGATGGGTTGGATCTTCGGCTTGATTCCCGCCATTTCCATGGCCTTCACAGCCTTTTCGACAACATGGTAATGCGGTTCGACCTGCTCGCGCATGTTGTAGTACTGGTCCCTTACCACCGGCGTCGCAGTGCCTTCGCCGTATTTGCCGTTGATGAAACGGCAGCATTCCAGGATGACTTCCTTCTTCTTCTCGAAGAGAGCCCTGTCATGGTCGCGGATGATGTAAGTGATGTCAGCCTGCTCTACTGAACCGTTGAAGCCGATGAGGTGGAAGAACCCTTCGTAACCTTCGGTGTATTCAGGCCTCTGCTCAACCGGGAGAAGGGCGTTCAGTTCCATGCCGATCAGGATGGCATTCTTCATTTTGCCCTTGGCGTAGCCGGGGTGGACGTTCCTGCCCTGGATGTGGATCTTGGCCGAGGCGGCATTGAAATTCTCGAATTCCAGTTCGCCGATCTCGCCTCCGTCCATCGTGTAGGCATATTCAGCACCGAACTTCGGAACATCGAACTTGACCACTCCGCGTCCGATTTCCTCGTCCGGAGTGAACCCGATCTTTATCTCTCCATGCTTGAATTCCGGGTGGCTGACGATGTACTGCACCGCATCCATGATTTCTGCGACTCCGGCCTTGTCGTCCGCTCCGAGCAGGGTCGTTCCGTCGGTGGTGATGAGGGTCTGGCCGATGAAATGCTTCAGCTCAGGGAATTCCGATGGCTTGAGTGCCAGCCCCGGAACGCCCTTCAGGGCGATGTCGCCTCCGTCATATTCATTGATTATCTGAGGTTTGATGTCCGCTCCTGAAGCGTCAGGGGCGGTGTCCACGTGGGCGATGAACCCGACCTTGGGGACCGCTTTCCCGATGTTAGAAGGGATGGTGCCCATCACGTAGCCATATTCATCGACTACGGCTTCAACCCCCATGGCGTTGAGCTCGCTGCACAACATGTTCAGGAGGTTCAGCTGTTTGGCGGTAGAAGGTTGGCTTTCAGAGTCTTCGTTGCTCTGGGTGTCCACCGCGACATATCTTAAAAACCTGTCAAGTATCTTTTCCATTTCTTGTCTACTACTGATTATAATTGCCTTTTGCTTTGGCCTTTTGCCTTAGCTTTTATTGTCTTTCTGAGCGAAGCGAAGAAATTACCATGTACGCCACGATCCCCAGGAAAGGAATGATGGCCACAGCCTCACCGTAAGCCGCATTCCAGGAAGAAAGGAACCAGTTGACATTGAAGAATTTCAGCAAGGCGCTGACAACTCCCATGAGCGCGCCGCCCGCAATGAAACCGCTTGCGATGAGGGTACCCTTGTTGAGGCGCGCCTCATTGACAGCCTTGTCGCTGCTTCGCGTACTGACATACCATGAGATGGCGCCACCGATAAGCAGGGGAAGGTTGAGGTCGATGGGAATGAACATTCCGAGTGCGAAAGCCAACGCAGGAACCTTGAAGCAGGTCAGGACGATGGCTATCAGGGCACCGATGCCATAGAGCAGCCACGGAGCTCCGCCTCCGTTCATCATAGGCTGGATTACTGCCGCCATTGCATTGGCCTGAGGAGCCACGAGCGCGTTGTCGCCCACGAAACCATAGGTCTTGTTCAAGACCAGCATGACGCCGCAGACAGTCGCTGCCGCGACAGCCACGCCCACGAATTTCCAGCTTTCCTGTTTCTTGGGGGTGGAGCCGATCCAGTAACCGATCTTGAGGTCGGTGATGAAGGATCCCGCAACGGAAAGGGCCGTGCAGACGACTCCTCCGATTACCAGTGATGCCGCCATTCCGGCATTGCCTTTCAATCCTACGGCCACCAGGATGAGGGAAGCTATGATCAGGGTCATGAGGGTCATTCCGCTCACCGGGTTGGTTCCGACTATGGCGATGGCGTTGGCTGCCACGGTGGTGAAAAGGAAGGAAATCACACCGACGATGATGAGTCCGACCAAGGCCTGCCAGATATTCCCGACAACTCCGCCGAAGGCGAAAAATGCGAAAATGGCCAGCAACGCGATGACGATCCCGAAGACGATGTTCTTCATGGGAATATCTTCCTGGGTCCTCAAGGTAGCGGCTCCTTTTTCTTCGGTCCCTGCGCCCTTCCTGAACTCATTTGCCGCCAGTCCTACCGCAGACTTGATCACACCGAAGGACTTGATGATGCCGATGATACCGGCCGTGGCGATGCCACCGATGCCGATGTGGCGTGCATAGTCCTTGAATATCTGTTCGGGAGCCATCTCTCCGATGGTCATCGTGACACCCGTGTGCATCAGGTCGATCACCTGGCCGCCCCAGATGAGGTTCATGAGCGGAATGATGACCAGCCACACAAGGAAGCTGCCGCAGCAGATGATGAAGGCATATTTCAATCCGACAATGTAGCCCAGTCCAAGGACCGCGGCACCTGTGTTGAGCTTCAGGACCAGTTTGGCTTTGTCAGCTATCGTCTGGCCGATGCCGAGGACCGTGGTGCTGAGTGTCTCGGCCCAGGTCCCGAAAGTGGCGACCAGGAAGTCGTACAGACCTCCGATCAGACCGCTGACGAGGAGGGTGCCGGCACCCTTGCCGCCTTCACCGCTCACAAGGATCTGTGTCGTAGCCGTAGCTTCGGGGAAAGGATATTTGCCGTGCATCTCACTCACGAAATATTTCCTGAAAGGAATAAGGAAGAGTATGCCTAGGATGCCGCCCAGCAGCGAGGACATGAACATCTGCATGAATTTGACCTCTACTCCGAGGATGTAGATGGCCGGGAGGGTGAATATCGCTCCGGCGACAACGGCCCCGGAGCAGCCTCCGATGGATTGGATGATGACGTTCTGCCCGAGGCCCTCTTTCTTGCCGAGGGCGCTTGTGAGCCCGACGGCAATGATGGCGATAGGGATCGCAGCTTCGAAAACCTGCCCTACGCGGAGGCCCAGGTAGGCCGCAGCCGCGGAGAAGATGATCACCATCAGCAAGCCCAGGCCCACTGAATATGGCGTTACTTCGGACCATTTTTTCTCGGGGGTCAGGATTGGTTTGTACTCTTCACCGGGTCTCAGCTCCCTTTGGGCGTTTTCCGGCAGTGCGTTCATTCTCTCTTCTTCCATATATTAATAGTTCAATGTTTGTCGCTGCAGACTGTTGTTGCCGGGTGCTTAGGCCGCATTGTCTGGCTGCAGACTGTTGTTGCCGGGTGCTTAGGCCGACCATTTTCAGGGAGGCCGGGCACCCGACAACAACAATAATAGGAGCATTAAGCATCCATCGCAAAACAAATATAGAAAAAAATTGAAAAAAATTTGCCAGAATCAAAAAAGTCCGTATCTTTGCAGCCCATTTCGGAAGAAATGCGAAGTTCATTGACAAGTTTGAGAGATTACAACGAGGTAAGAAGAAAAGATATCAGCAAAAGAAAAGGTGTTGATACAATTTCACAAAGT